>NZ_JBHWVI010000007.1:0-94069 GCF_042737005.1 Streptomyces sp. NPDC060027 | reverse complement strand
CGCCGGGGGCCGCCGACGGTCAGGCCAGCTCGGCCGGGAGCGGCGCCGTGTGCGTCACGATCAGCCCGGACACGGCACGGGTGAGCGCCACGTACAGCCGGCGCAGGCCGGTGCGCTCGTCCGGTTCGCCGTCCACGACGGCCCGCGGCTCGTCCAGGACCACGTAGTCGTACTCCAGGCCCTTGGCGAGCGAGGCCGGCACCAGGGTCAGCCGGCTCTCGGCCGTCGTCTCCTCGCCGGGCCCGATGTACGTCCGCCCGGCCGCCGCCAGCGCCTCGGCGAGCACCGGGATGCGGGCGTCGGCGGCGATCAGCCCGACCGACCCCTCCTGGCCCAGCAACTCCTCCACCGCACCCAGGACATCGGCGTCCGCCGTGCTCGCGCGCACCTCGAAGAAGCCCGGGTTCTCCCGAACCGACGCGACCGGTGTGAGACCGGGCGCGATGTGCGGCAGCAGCCGGGACGCGTAGGCGATGACGTCCGTGGGGACGCGGAAACCCGCGGTCAGCTCCTCCACCACGGCGTCCCCCTTGCCCAGATGGCCAAGGGCCTCCTCCCAGCTCCGGGTCGCCCACGGGGTCGTCCCCTGCGCCAGATCCCCGAGCACGGTCGCCGAACCCGTCGTGCAGCGCCGCCCCACCGCGCGGTACTGCATCGGCGACAGGTCCTGCGCCTCGTCGAGCACCACGTGCCCCAGCGAGTGGGTGCGCTGGACCAGGTCCGTGGCCTCGTCGATCAGCACGGCGTCGGCGGCCGACCACTTGGCGGACTTCACGCTGCGCACCGGCTTCGCCCAGAGGATCTCCTTCTGCTCGGCCTCGTCGAGCAGCCCCTCCGCGTGCGCGGCGAGGAAGTCCGCGTCGGTCAGCAGCCGGAGCACGAGCTTCGCGGGGTCGACCTGCGGCCAGACCGCCTTCACGGCGGCCTTCACGGCGGTGTTGCGGGCGACGGCGTCCTGCACCCGGTCGTCGGGTGCCTCTCCCGAGCGCTCCATCTGGACCAGCACGGCATGCGCGATCCGCTGCGGAAGGGCCTGGTGCGCGGCGCCGTAGCGGATGTCGCGGTCGAGCAACTCCCGGACGATCTGTTCGAGTTCGTACGCCGGGACGCGCCAGCGCCGTGATCCCCTGACCACCATTACCGGCTCGGTCGGCAGGGTCACGTGCGAGCGGAGGGCCCGGCGCAGCACCTGCGCCATCCGGGCGTCGCCCTTGATCACGGCCGCGGTCGCGTCGTCGCCGCCCCGCACCTCGACATGCGCGACGAGATCGTCGACGGTCGCCTGCTTGACCTCCAACTCGCCGAGGGCGGGCAGGACTTGCTCGATGTAGTGCAGGAAGGACCTGTTCGGCCCGATGACCAGGGTGCCGGTGCGGGCGAGCCGCTCGCGGTGCGCGTACAGCAGATAGGCGACCCGGTGCAGGCCGACGGCGGTCTTGCCGGTGCCGGGACCTCCCTGCACACAGACCGAGCCGGACAGCCCGGACCGGACGATCTCGTCCTGTTCCGGCTGGATGGTCGCCACGATGTCGCGCATCGGGCCGACGCGCGGCCGCTCGATCTCCTGCTGGAGCAGCTTGCTGGTGGCCGCGGCCTCGGCCGGGTCGGAGAGGTGCTCGTCCTCGTAGGCCGTGAGGTCGCCGCCGGTGTAGCCGAAGCGGCGGCGCAGCCCGACATCCATCGGGTCCTTCTTCGAGGCCCGGTAGAACGGCTGCGAGACCGGCGCGCGCCAGTCGATCACCATCGGGTCGCCGCCGGCGTCATGCACATGCCGCCGCCCGATGTAGAACTGCTCGCCCTTCGCGCCTTCCGCCAGGTCGACGCCCGGCGCGTGCAGATAGTCGAGGCGTCCGAAGAAGAGCGGGGTGTGGCTGAGGTCGGCGAGGGCCTTGATGCGCTCGCCGATCTGCCGGTGCAGCACCTCGGCGTTCACCCAGTTCGCGGTGACATCGCGGATGTCGAGGTTCTCGGCGTCCTCGCGCATCGCGCGGAGCGCCGAACGGGAGTGCGCGAGGTGGGCGCGCTCGCGGGAGAGGGGGTCGTCTGACGCGGAAGGGGGGCCGGACGGATCGTCGGACAGGGTGGACACGGGGAATTGCCTCCGGGGCCTGCTGCGGGAGTGATTCAGGCGGTGAATCTCTGCGGAACCGGTGTGGAATCCGTGCGGAATCCGCGGGTGACTCCAGGTGCCGTCCGGTTTCCGGCCGGGCGGCGGCACTCCGTGAAGGGAGGCGGGCAAGACGAAAGATTCTAGGCGAGGGACGGATGCCGGTGCCAATGGGTTTTCCGGCGCCGGTTTCCGCACAGTGGGCATGAGCCGCCGTCTCAGGGGCGGGCTCCGGGGTCCCTAGGGGGTGGCGTCCGTCGCGAGGTGGAGGGCGGGCGGGCCCGGAGGTGGACTCGCGGGATGCCGAGGTTCGGTCGGAAGACCGACGCCGTTCGGGGAAGGGGGCCGCACCATGGAGGTATGAGTGCAGCCACTTTCACCCCAGGCCCTGCCCATCCCGGCGCCGCCGCCCGCGGGGCGACGGCCGTCACCTCCGTCCACCACCGCCACCGCCTCGGCGACGCCCTGCGCGCCGTGAAGGTCTTCGCGACGGCCGCGTTCGATGTCGTCGTGCTCGGCGAATACGGCGAGGAAGCGGGCGTACGCCGCCACTGACGTGTACGCCCGCTTCCCACCCCGCTGAACTGCACCCCTGCCTCACGCGGTGGGTTGTACACCCGGCTCACGCGGTGGGCTGTACGCCCGCTTCACGCGGTGGGTTGTACCCCTGCTTCACGCCGTGGGCTGTACGCCCGCTTCACGCGGTGGGTTGTACCCCTGCTTCACGCCGTGGGCTGCACCCCCGCCTCACGCGGTGAGCTGTACCCCCGCCTCACGCCGTGGGCCGCACGCCCGGCTCACGCGGTGATCTGTACGCCCGCCGGGCTGTAGGCCCGTCCTGGCCCGCTGGGCCGTCCGTCCCGCCGGCCGGTCCCCGTGCCTCGCGCGACGCCCTGTGCGCCCCGCGCGGCACCCTCACTGGTGACCCTCGCCGGGGGAGTTCACTCGCTGTCGCTCAGGAGTTCGTCCGCGTCCATGATCCGGTAGGCGTAGCCCTGCTCCGCCAGGAAGCGCTGGCGGTGGGCGGCGAAGTCCTGGTCGATGGTGTCGCGGGCGACCACCGAGTAGAAGTGGGCCTGGTGGCCGTCGGCCTTCGGGCGCAGGACGCGGCCCAGGCGCTGGGCCTCCTCCTGGCGCGAGCCGAAGGTGCCCGAGACCTGGATGGCCACCGTGGCCTCCGGCAGGTCGATGGAGAAGTTGGCGACCTTGGACACGACGAGCACACTGATCTCGCCCTCCCGGAAGGCGCCGAACAGCTTCTCCCGCTGGGCATTGCTGGTCTCGCCCTTGATGACGGGCGCGTTCAGGTGCTCGCCCAGCTCGTCGAGCTGGTCGATGTACTGGCCGATCACCAGGATCTGCTGACCCGCGAACTTCCGGACCAGTGCCTCGGTCACCTTCCGCTTGGTCGCGGTCGTGGCGCAGAAGCGGTACTTCTCCTCGGTCTCGGCGGTGGCGTACGCGAGCCGCTCGGAGTCCGTGAGGTTCACCCGCACCTCGACACAGTCGGCGGGCGCGATGTAACCCTGCGCCTCGATCTCCTTCCAGGGCGCGTCGAACCGCTTGGGCCCGATGAGCGAGAAGACGTCCGACTCGCGCCCGTCCTCCCGCACGAGCGTGGCCGTCAGCCCCAGCCGGCGCCGCGCCTGGAGGTCGGCGGTGAACTTGAAGACGGGAGCGGGCAGCAGATGGACCTCGTCGTACAGGATGAGGCCCCAGTCGCGGGAGTCGAAGAGCTCCAGGTGCGGGTAGACGCCCTTCCGCCTGGTCGTCAGCACCTGATAGGTGGCGATGGTGACCGGGCGGATCTCCTTGCGCGTGCCGCTGTACTCACCGATCTCGTCCTCGGTCAGCGAGGTCCGCTTCACCAGCTCGTGCTTCCACTGCCGGGCGGAGACGGTGTTGGTGACGAGGATGAGGGTGGTCGCTTTGGCCTGCGCCATGGCACCGGCCCCGACGAGTGTCTTGCCCGCTCCGCAGGGGAGCACGACCACACCGGACCCGCCGTGCCAGAAGTTCTCCACGGCCTGCTTCTGGTAGGGCCGCAGCGCCCAGCCGTCCTCCACGAGGTCGATGGCGTGCGCCTCGCCGTCGACGTAACCGGCGAGGTCCTCGGCCGGCCAGCCGAGCTTCAGCAGGGTCTGCTTGATCTGGCCGCGCTCGGAGGGGTGCACGGCCACGGTGTCGGGGTCGATCCGGTTGCCGACGAGCGGCGCGACGCGCTTGGAGCGCAGCACCTCCTCGAGGACGGGCCGGTCGGTGGTGGTGAGGACGAGTCCGTGGGCCGGGTGCTTGCTCAGGGTGAGGCGTCCGTAGCGGTCCATCGTCTCGGCGATGTCCACGAGCAGCGCGTGCGGGACCGGATAGCGGCTGAACTCGACGAGCGCGTCCACGACCTGTTCGGCGTCGTGTCCGGCGGCGCGCGCGTTCCACAGGCCGAGCGGCGTGATCCGGTAGGTGTGGATGTGCTCGGGCGCCCGCTCCAGCTCGGCGAAGGGGGCGATGACGCGACGGCAGGCGTCGGCCCGCTCGTGATCGACTTCGAGCAGGAGCGTCTTGTCGGACTGGACGATGAGGGGTCCGTTCACAGGGTTCCTCCGAGGGTGCCCCGGCCTTCAAGCCGGGGAGGGATTGGACTCCTGCGGAGCAGGACAGGGGAAACCGCAAGTGGGCCAAGCGCGTCGTGCGTGATCATGACTGCCTTGCGGTCGAGGACTTCCGCCCGAGGTTCCTCGCCAGGACCACGATGGCCCGCAAGGCCGCCGACGCTGCGATCGGTGCGACCAAACAGGCACTGATCCACATGGCCCGCAAGCACGGCCGTGAACTGCACCTCGTCAACCCCGCGCACACCACGATGGACTGTGCACAGTGCGGAGCGAGAACGAAGCACGCGCTGCCTCTTTCGGAACGAACCTACGCATGCACCGCGTGCGGAGCCGTGTCCTCCAGGGACAAGAACTCCGCCCGCGTGATGCTTGTCCGGGCTGGTCTCAACCCGGCTGGTGCTGATCGTGCAAGAGCTGACGGACCGCCGGTCCGCAGCCGACGTGAGCCAGGAATCCCCCTCCTTCAGGGGGAGGAGTCAAACCCGTCCCTTTCTGCGTGTCGTGGCGCGGCATCCGGCGCGGATGCTCGGCCAAACCTCCAGTGTGCCCTACCGGCGGGTGATCACGGCTGGTCGTCCGCCAGCTCCGCGACCCCCGTGACCCGGTGCAGCGGATAGGTCCGGACCTCGTCCGCCGTGTGGTCGTACGCCGTGACGAAGCCGCCCTCGACCCGGATGGGGGCGATGACGCGCTGGCTGGCGGCGCCCTCGGCGTTGACGTAGCCGATCCACACCGCCTCACCGGTCATGACGGCGGCCTGCATGGTGGCCAGGGTCTCGGCGGAGCTGGTGCGGGGCAGCTCGCCGTTGCCGGGGCGGTCGCCCGCCGGGTCCGCCTTGCGCGGGGTGGTCGAGGCGAGGTCACCGGCCCGGATGGCGCGGATCGCGGCGCCGAGAAGGGTGGCGTCCGGGACCGGCGGCCCCTCCGGGACGGGCTCCGGTGCGGTGCGCGGCGGGGTGCGGTGGGCGTGCGCCCTGGTGATCAGGACGTCACCCTCCGCGGACTCGGCGGCGGGTGCGAAGCCCATCGACCGGAGGCCCGCGAGAAGGGCCGCCGGGTCGGCCTGTGCGGCCAGCACCGTGGGCGCGAGCCGCCGGAGCCCGAGCCCCTGCGAGCGCTTGTCGGCGAGGATCTCGCTGAGCACCGCGTCGTCGTCGCAGCGGACGTACGCCGACGCCGCCCCGATCCGCAGATGGCCGTGCCGGCGCGCCACGTCGTCGATCAGATAGGTGAGCGGCTGCGGGATCGGCGTACGGGAGTGGGCGGTGAGGAAGGCGTGCAGGTCGGACGCCGAACGGCCCGCGTCGAGCGCCCGGCGCACCGAGCCCGGGGTGAACCGGTAGACGGTCGCCCCGCCCTTGGACTCGACGTCCGCGAGCACACCGAGGGTGTCGGCCAGGGGGCGCTTCAGGGGGCCGGGCGCGACCGCCGTCAGGTCCGCCTGGAGCAGGACGTGGTCGAGCGGTTCGGGGAGCAGCGGGGCGAGGAGCCGGGCGGCCCGGGCCGCCGCGGCGGCCCGCTCGGCGGGGGAGTGCGGCGCCGGGGCGGTCACCGGGTGGTGCCGCTTGTGGGCGGGGAGCTTGTCGCCGGGACCCGAGGGCTCCGCCCCCTTGGCGCCCGCCGCCTCCGGCAGACCCAGCAGGGCCCGGCCCTGCGCGGACAGCGCGCCCCGGCCGGTGACCCCGAGCAGCTCCGCCTCGGACAGCGTCCACCGGGCCAGCCGGGCGCGCAGGTCCTCCGGAGAGGGCCGGGCGCCGCGCTGCGGGCGTTCCCAGTACAGCCGGGCCAGGACGGAGTCCGCGGCGGGCGTGGCGCCCTCGGGGAGCGCGGCGAGGAGGGTGAGGACGCGGTGGCGGACCTCGGGCGCCGCGGAGCGGTCGAGTCCGGGGCCGAGCGCCGACAGCGTGCGGTCCTTCGTGTCCCGTCCGCCGACCAGCCCCGCCGTGCGGGTCGCCGCGAGCCACGCCGAGGCGAGCCGTGTCCAGCGCTCGGCGGCGGGCAGCTCCAGCCACTCGTCGTAGGCCGGGGTCGCCGCGTACCGCTCCTCCGCCTCGCCGTCCGACGCCACCAGGCCCGCCGCGTGGGCGAGTTCCACCCAGAACGCGGCGACGGGCTCGGAGACGTCGAGCGCCACCGCCGTCCGCTTCAGGTCGCGCACGCTGAGCCCGCCCGCGCGCAGCACCGCCGGACCGCCCTCGTGCCAGTCCTTCATCAGTTCCTCGACGGTCGCCAGCGTCGTGTACGCCTGGCCCGCCGCGGCGGCGTCCACAACCTGTGGACGGTGCGTCGTCGCGGCCTCGACCGCGGGCGCCACCGGCTCCGTCACCCGGTGCGCACGGCCCGCGCGCATATGCAGGGCGACCTCCCGGGGCAGGACGACCGTGCCGGGCCCCGTCGGCAGCAGCAGCCCCCGTCCGATCAGCCAGCGCAGATGCGCCGCCGGTTCGGCCGTCACCTGCCCGTACGGCGGCCCCCACACCAGCCGTGAGAGCACCTCCACCGCCTCGGCGGGCGCTTCGTCCAGCAGCGCCGACATCCGGGGCCGGTCGCTGAACAGGGCACTCAGCGACGCCACCGCCGACACGGAGTCATGGGTGCTCGGCAGCCCCGCCGCGGCCACGATCTCCTGGATGCGCCCCGGGGACATGCCCGCCGTGGACTCACCGACCGTCGGCCCGAGCCCCGTCGGGGACGGGTGCTGCGGCGACGGCGCGAGCAGTTCGCGTGCCGTCCGCACCAGCCGGAGGCGGTCGTCGCCGCCCCAGACGAGGGCCTGCTCGCGGAGCGTCCCGAGAGCGTGCGGGTAGGCCGCCGTGACCGTGGGGTCGCCGTCGTCGCCCGCGAGCAGCCCGAGCAGTTCGTCGTACGTCGCCGGTTCCGGCGCCACCGCCAGCGCCTCCGCCGTCTGGAGCGCGAAACGGTCCAGGCGCTCCAGGGCACGGACCACCGAGGCACGGGTGCCCGCCCGGGTGGCCAGCTGGGTGAGATCCGTGGGGACGGGCGTGATCAGGTCCGGACGGGACCGCAGAAGGGTGGACAGCGAGGCGTCGTCCCGCGCGCGGAGGGATTCCGCCAGGGACCGCTGAGCGGTCGTCTCGGGGCTCATCCTGTCAACGGTAGCGGGTGGCGGGCCCCCGGGGCCCGGTCCCCGGCCCGTGGACCGTCCACCGGCCGCGCGGTTCCGGCGGAGAGGGGAGCGTCGTACGGCTGCCCGAGCCCTGGGCGGGGCGCTCCCGCGCACGGAAAAACCGGTACCTTCGTCACCGCGGGGTATCCAACGCACCGGCCCCGGAGGGGACTTCGTGGGCATCGAGAGCGACCAGCTGGTCTTCGACTATCTGAGCCGGGTCGGCGACCTGGCCCAGCAGCGGCAGTTGCCGTCGGCGACCCGGATGCGCCTGGTCTCGGAACTGCGGGGCGAGATCGACCGCCGCAGGGCGAAGGGCACCCCCGACAGCCCCGCCGCCGTCCGCCGCATCCTCGACCGCCTGGGCACCCCCGACGAGATCGTCGCGGCGGCCGGACAGGGCACCGAAGGGCCCGGGCCCGGTACGCGGAGCCGGACCGCCGTGCCCACCCAGCGCGCCGCCGCCGAACCGGAGGAGCGCCCCAAGGGGCTGCGCCGCGTCGTCCCCCGCCCGCGTCCCGCGGAAGCGCGCCCCGCCGAGAGCGCCGGGGCCGACGACCCGTCCCCGCCCCACCTGGCGAGCGCGCACGAACTGGGCGACAGCGTGGGCCGGCCGGACTGGTGGCGCGTGGACAACAGCCCCTTCGGGCTCGGCGACAGCGTGCCGGGGTTCGTCGGCGGCGTGGAGATCCCCGACCTGCTCAAGCCGCCCCCGGGCGAGAGGGACCGAGGGGCCGAAGAAGGCGAGGGGGAGCCGAAACCGGCCAAGGAGAAGGCGGCGGCACCGGGCCCCGAGGACGAACCGGACGCCGAGGGCGCCGTCGCGCGCCGCCGCTTCCCGCGCCTCGGCGGCTACACCAACCCCCTGCTCCTGATCGCCGCCGCCCTCCTCGTCGCCGGCGCCCTGCTCGGCAACTGGTTCGCGCTCGGCCTCGGCTGGCTGATCGCCTACGGCTCGCGCCGGCTGACCCCCGCCGAGTCGAAGTGGGCCGTCCTCGTCCTGCCGGGACTGTCCGCCACGGCCGGCATCGTCTGGATCTGGGGCCGCACGACCGGCCGCTGGGGCACCCCCGTCGCCGAGGGCCGGATGAACGAGGCGATGACCGAGACCTGGCCCTGGATCGTCCGCGGCGCGGCCGTCGCCTCGGCCCTGTACCTGGTCTGGCGCTCCCAGCGCCGCACCTGACCGCCGAAAAGGCCTGGACCGGTTCCCCGGCGGCCCGGGCACAATGGTCGATATGACGTCCCCCGCGCTGACCGTCGGCTTCGACCTCGACATGACCCTGATCGACTCCCGCCCCGGGATCCACGCCTGCTACGAGGCGATCTCGGCGCGGACCGGGACGTACATCGACTCGGATCTCGTGGTCACGCGGCTCGGCCCGCCGCTGGAGGACGAGCTCGCCAACTGGTTCCCGGCCGGGGAGATCGCGGCCATGGCCGACCTCTACCGCGAGATGTACCCCGCGCACGCCATCACCGGCACGCTCGCGATGCCCGGCGCGCGCGAGGCCGTCGAGGCGGTGCGGGCGGCGGGCGGGCGCACGGTCGTCGTCACCGCGAAGTGGGAGCCCAACGCCCGGCTGCACCTGGACCACCTGGGGATAGGCGCGGACGAACTCGTCGGCAACCTGTGGGCCGAGCAGAAGGCGGTGGCGCTGCGCCAGCACGGCGCGAGCGTGTACGTCGGCGACCACACCGGCGACGTACGCGGCGCGCGCACGGCGCGGGCGTACTCCGTGGCCGTGGCGACCGGGCCGTGCGACGCCGAGGAACTCCGCGCGGCGGGCGCGGACGTCGTCCTCGGCGACCTCACGGAGTTCCCGGCCTGGCTGGAGAACTACCGCTAGACGGGCGGCGGCGCCACCACGGGACCGCCGGCACGGCCGCCGTCAGGTACGGGCGGCACGGGCCCGGCGGCGGCCTTCCGCGGCCGAACGGAACACGCCCGCGGCGGCCAGCAGGAATCCGACGCCCATGAGCATGCTCAAGCCGAACATGTACGTCGGAAAAGGATTCGTGCCGAGCAACAGCGGTGCCACGGTGACCAGTGTGGCCAACGCGCCGATGAAGAAGACTATGGCACCGGCACGGATCAGCCGGTCACCGGCTTCGAGAGAATTCGCTTGGGTTTTGTCACGCACCCGACCAGGGTAGTTCCCTGCGCGAAGGAACAATCCAGCGACGTCTTGTCACCAGCCGACGGACCATTAGCCTTGGTACCGGCGGGTCGGTGACCCGCTGTCGTGCTATCCAGAGGCGTTCACGGGCAGTTGCCGCTGCAACCACCCGCGCGGTTTCCAGAGCAGTTTCCGACGAGTACGAGGACGAGGACAGACGTGCCCACCGGCAAAGTCAAGTGGTTCAACACTGAGAAGGGCTTCGGCTTTCTCTCCCGCGACGACGGCGGCGACGTCTTCGTCCATTCCTCGGTCCTGCCCGCCGGAGTCGACGCCCTCAAGCCCGGCCAGCGCGTCGAGTTCGGCGTCGTCGCCGGTCAGCGCGGTGACCAGGCGCTCTCGGTGACCATCCTGGACCCGACCCCCTCGGTCGCGGCGGCCCAGCGCCGCAAGCCGGACGAACTGGCCTCCATCGTCCAGGACCTGACGACCCTGCTGGAGAACATCACACCGATGCTGGAGAAGGGCCGCTACCCCGACAAGGCCTCCGGCCACAAGATCGCGGGCCTGCTGCGCGCGGTCGCCGACCAGCTCGACGTATGACCCGCGCCCAGCGCCCTGCGGCCGCTCTCCGAGGAGAATCCGGAAGGGTCCTGGGGAGAGATCAGGGGAAGGCGAGAGCGTTCGGCCCGAGGGGCGGCACCAGCCCCTCGGCCGCAGCGCGCGTGAGCAGTCCGCGGATCGCCGCGTAACCGTCCTCGCCCAGATCGGCCGTGAACTCGTTGACGTACAGGCCGATGTGCTGGTCCGCGACCTTCGGGTCCATCTCCTGGGCGTGTTCCAGGACGTAGGCGCGGGACGCCTCCGGGTCGTCCCAGGCGGCGCGGACCGAGGCGCGGGTGGCGTCGGCGAGCGCCTGGAGCCGCTCCGCTCCCAGCGACCGCCTGGCGATGATCGCGCCCAGCGGGATCGGCAGCCCGGTGGTCCGCTCCCAGTGCTCGCCCATGTCGGCGAGTTTGTGCAGCCCGTAGTTCTGGTAGGTGAAACGCGCCTCGTGGATGACGAGCCCCGCGTCGACCTTCCCGTCCCGCACCGCCGGCATGATCTCGTGGAACGGCATGACCACGATCTCGCCGACCCCGCCGGGCACCGTCTCCGCGGCCCACAGCCGGAACAGCAGATACGCCGTCGACTTCTCGCTGGGCACGGCGACGGTGCGGCCCTTCAGGTCGGCACCCGCCTCCCGCGTCAGCACCAGCGGCCCGCAGCCCCGCCCCAGCGCCCCGCCGCACGGCAGCAGCGCGTAGGTGTCCAGGACGTACGGCAGCACGGCGTACGACACCTTCAGCGCGTCGAGTTCGCCGCGCTCGGCCATGCCGTTGGTGATGTCGATGTCCGCGAACGTCACGTCGAGCGCGGGCGCTCCCGGGATCCGGCCGTGCGCCCAGGCGTCGAAGACGAAGGTGTCGTTCGGGCAGGGGGAGTAGGCGATCCGCAGGTCTTCGGCGGGTTCAGTGCGTACGGTCATGTCGGTTCCAACTCTCCAGGAGGGGCGTCAGCTTCCCGAAAGCCTCGGTGAGTGCGGCGAGAGCGTCCCCGATGCGCCACGCGGCGCGGTCACGCGGGCCGACGGCATTGGACACCGCGCGGATCTCCAGCACCGGCACCCCGTGCGCGCCGGCCGCCTCGGCGACCCCGAACCCCTCCATCGCCTCGGCGAGCGCCCGTGGATGCCGGGCCCGCAGTTCGGCGGCGCGGGCGGCGCTGCCGGTCACGGTCGACACGGTGAGCACCGTTCCGACGCGTCCACCCGTGACGGCCGCGGCCTCTCGTACGAGTGATTCCGGTGGCCGGTGGCTGACGGTTCCGAAGCCGAGTTCGGTGACCGGGAGGAACCCCTCCGGCGCCTCCGCGCCCAGATCCGCCGCGACGATGTCGTCGGCGATCACGAGCGATCCCACGGGCGCGTCGGGCTGGAAGCCGCCGGCGACACCCGCGCAGACGACGAGGCCGTAGGGCGCGCCATCGAGGGCCGCGGCGGTCAGCGCGGAGGAGACCGAGGCGGCGGCGAGGGCGGGGCCGACACCGGCGGCGAGCAGATCGTGCCCACCGACCCGGTGGAGCGTCGCCCCCGGAAGCCGTATCTCATGCCCCGTGCCGGACGACACCCCGGCCACCGCGTCCCGCTCGGCGGGGACGGCGGTGGCCACGAGCACCCTCGGCCCGGCGGCAGCGATCAGGCGTCCTTCTTGAGCTTGAAGGTCCACAGACCGGACACGGTCTTGTCGCCCTCCTTGATGGAGACGAGCGTCGAGTTGCCCGTGGCCCCGTACTGCTCGTTGAAGAAGACACTGCCGGGAATCGTCCGGTACGTCTTCGTGCTGGCGTCGGTCAGCGGCTGACCGTTCATCAGGATCGTCCAGCCCTTGTCCGCGATGTCCGGGTCCACACCGAACCGGACGGTCTCGTCGGGGTCGACCTTGATGGACTTGATGTCCTTGTCCTTCAGGCACTTCGCCAGGTCCGCGGGCTTCACCGCGTCGCCGTCGTTGTAGCAGTCGGTCTCGGAGCTCACCGAGTTGTCGCCGACCGTGATGGTGGCGAGCGGCGTCGGCTTGTCGCAGGCGGACAGGACGAGGAGTCCGGCGGAAACGGCGCCGACGGTGGCGGCGGCGCGGCGGCGGCGCGCAGCGCGTTGTCCATTAGCGGCTCTGCCGCGGGGCAGGGAGGTCATGGCCGAAGGCTATCGGGCACGCCCACCCGAGCCCCCACGTGGGGTGCGGCGTGCCGTGCGTGGCCCCCGCGCGGCTCAGGAGGCCCGCTGCCGGGCCGATCCGCCGCGGCGCGCCACGGAGAGCAGTCCCCGCACGGTCGTCAGCCACCCCACGGCGACGATCCCGGCGGCCACGGAGAGGCCGAGCGAGCCGTTGAGCGGCATCGCGATGCCGATGGCTCCACCGAGGACCCAGGCCATCTGGAGCAGTGTCTCGGAGCGGGCGAAGGCCGAACTCCGGACGAGTTCGGGGACGTCGCGCTGGATCAGGGCGTCCAGGGACAGCTTGGCGAGGGCCTGCGCGAACCCGGCGACCGCGGCGAGACACGCCACGAACAGGGTGCCGAAGAAGATCGCCGCCGCGATCGCGACGGCCAGCACGAACGCCACCACCGTCACGATGATGATCTCCGGAGCGCGCTGTTTCAGCCAGGCTCCGACGGCCGTGCCGAGCGCGTTGCCCACGCCCGCCGAGACGACCACCAGGCCGAGCGAGACCGCCGCGCTCTTGCCGCTGAGCGGCTGCTGGCGCAGCAGGAAGGCGAGGAAGAAGATCAGGAAGCCGGACAGGCAGCGCAGCGAGGCATTGGCGCCGAGCGCGTGGGTGACGGCCGTTCCCACGGTCCGCAGTCCGGGACGCGGGGCCTTCTTCACGCGAGGGCCGTGCAGATGCTCCGCGTCGGCGGCGAGCAGCGCCTTGTCCTCGCCCTTGGCGGAGTCCACCTTGGGCGGCAGCGAGAACGACAGGAACGTGCCCGCGATGAAGATCACGAAGGCGCCGTAGAGCGGATAGCGCGCTCCCAGCGACTGGAGCAGGGCGGCGATCGGTCCGGCCACACCGGTGGCGAGGAGCCCGCCCAGAGTGACCCGGGAATTGGCTTTGACCAGGGAGAACGTCGGTGGCAGGAGCCGGGGCACGACGGCGCTGCGCACCACGCCGTACGCCTTCGACGCGACGAGCACGCCGAGCGCGGCGGGATACAGCTCGAAGGTGCCGGTGACGACCGCGCCCGACAGCATCAGCGCGAGCATCGCCCGGGCGAGCATCGAGCCCGCCATCGCGGCCCGCCGTCCGTGCGGCAGACGGTCCAGCAGCGGGCCGATCACGGGGGCGAGGAGCGCGAAGGGCGCCATCGTGATGCCCAGGTAGAGGGCGACCCGGCCGCGGGCCTCGTCGGTCGGCACGGAGAAGAAGACGGTGGACGCGAGCGCCACCGTGATCATGACGTCGCCCGCGCCGTTCACCGCGTGCAGTTCGATCAGTTTCCCGAGGCCCGACTCGCCCGCCCCGTGCGCGTGCGTCGCCTTGCGGATACCGCGCGCCGTCCGTGTCACCGGGAAGTGCAGGGCACGCCCCACCGCGCGGACGGACCCGGTCACCCGGCCCGATCCGCCGTTCCCGTTGCTCCCTTTGGCGCCACCGATACCGGTTGCTCCCTGGGGCGACCTCGCGGATGCCACTCCGTCATAGTGCCCCGACTTCGGGGTGCGTAGTGCGGTTACCGCGCGTATGAGGGCCGAGTGAGGGCCGAGTGGGGGGCAGACGGAGGCGATCAGGGGCGCCGGGCCGGTCGTATGCGGATCACTTTCCGGCGGGGCGAGACAGGTGGGGTGCGTGGGAGACTTTCGGTGCTGAGCGTCCGGGATGGCGCCGTGGAGCGGCAAAGATCCCGGCGCGGAGCGCCGAAGACGCCCGCCGGTGTGGGCCCAGGGGCCAGGAGAAGGTAGCGTGCGTAACGCGCATGCGGCGATTGTTCTCGGCCGCGCGCCTCTCGGCCATCCCGCAGAATGGATGGCGTAGGTGCGCCCGAGTGCGATCGGGCGCGGACGTCGACGCGGCCCACCGGTCCGCTCCGTCCGCACCCCCGCCGGAGGAATGGCGCACCCGTGAGACGGCGTAGGAGAGAAGCGATACCTGTGAGCGCAGCGACAACGCGAAGCCGCACCCCTGACCGCCTGTGCGCCGAGGCCGTCGACCTCGCCCGCGCGGCCGCCGAGGAAGCCGCCCATCCCGGCGTCGTCGGCGAGCATCTCGGGCTGGTCTCCGAGGGAGACCGCGTTGTCACGCACTTCTTCGAGTGCAAGGAACCGGGATACCGCGGCTGGCGCTGGGCGTCGACCGTGGCCCGCGCCTCCCGGGCGAAGATCGTCACCCTCGACGAGACGGTGCTGCTGCCCGGCACCGACGCGCTGCTGGCCCCGGAGTGGGTGCCGTGGAGCGAGCGGCTCCGCCCCGGTGACATGGGCCCCGGGGACCTGCTGCCCACGGACGCCGAGGATCTCCGGCTGGAGCCGGGCTACTCCGGCGAGGACGAGCCCGCGCCGAACTCCGCGGTCTCGGAGGACATGTTCGAGCTGGTGGAGGCGGAGGACGCGGAGGTGACCGCGGGGACACCCGCGAACCTGCCGATGGCTCCGCGCCGGGGCTCGATCGCGGCCGTGGCCGAGGAACTGGGGCTGCGGCGGGCCCGGGTGCTCTCCCGGTACGGGCTGCACGTCGCGGCCGACCGCTGGGAGGAGTCGTACGGGCCCAAGACGGCGATGGCGCAGGCCGCGCCCGCGTCGTGCGTCAGCTGTGGCTTCCTGAACCGTATCGGGGGCTCGCTCGGACAGGCGTTCGGTGTCTGTGCGAATGAGTTCTCGCCGGCCGACGGGCGTGTGGTGTCTCTGGCGTACGGGTGTGGTGGGCACTCCGAGGCTGCGGTCATGCCGAAGCCTCCGCGGCCGCCGGCTCCGGTGATCGACGAGACCCAGGTGGACCCGTTCCCGCTGCGTCCGTCCCCCGACTCGGGCTCGGTACCCGCGACGTCCGACGACTCCACGGCAGAACTGGGCCACTCCTAACGCCCCACCGGGGGGGGGACACTCTCCCCCCCCGGGGCACCCGGACACCCGGCGTTCGCACCATCCCCGGGGCCGGATACCTGGCGGTCCCGCCACCCCTGCCCGGACACCAGGCGTTCCGGTAAATCCCCCGGGGCCGGAGCATCACGTTCCCGTCCCCCCGCCCCCTGTCCCCCCGGAGGCCGGGAACACCGGTGTCCCCGCCACCTCCCGGCACGGGTGCCTGCCCCCCAACCTTCTTTCGCCCCCTCCGCCCCTACCCTTCCCACCCCTGGGGCTCCGCCCCGGACCCCGCTCCTCAAACGCCGGAGGGGCTGAATCTTGCACCCGCAGCGGACATCGCACGGGAGGGGCCGTGCCGGTACATCCCGAATGTCCGTCGCTTACGTTCGGATCGAGTGACAGTTCGCACAGATAGCCCACGTCTGATCCAGCGGCGACGGACTGGGATGTACCGGCACGGCCCCGACCCACCACGCACCCGCACCCGAGAACCGCCGAGGCCCCCGCACCCGCCCCGGCGGAAGCAAGAGAGAGCGCGCGGTACCTTCATGCCGCGACCCGGCGCTGCATTCGCGGTCGCGCCAGGCGAGAGGGAGAGTGAACCCGTGAGTAAGTTCGTGCGGCCGGCTGCCGAGGGCGCGGACCCGTTCGGTACGGCGCGCCTGCGCCGCGGCGTGCTGGACGCCTGGGCGACCAGCCCGGCCCGGTTCCGCGAGGACGCCAACGCCGAGGAGGACCTCGTCCTGGGCGGGTACCGCGACCGGCTCGTCGTGGAGCTCGCCCAGAACGCCGCCGACGCGTCCGCCCGCGCGGGCACCCCCGGCCGCCTGCGCCTCACCCTCCGCGACGGCGTCCTGGTGGCGGCCAACACCGGCGCCCCCCTCGACGCGGCCGGCGTCGAGTCGCTCGCCACCCTCCGCGCCTCCGCGAAGCGGGACGCGCACGACACGGCCGTGGGCCGCTTCGGCGTCGGTTTCGCCGCGGTCCTCGCCGTCACGGACGAGCCCGCCGTCGTCGGGCGGCAGGGCGGCGTCCGCTGGGCGCTCGCCGAGGCGCGCGACCTGGCCGCCGGCACCGCCGGGAACAGCCCCGGCCTCGGTGACGAGATCCGCCGCCGGGACGGCCATGTCCCGCTGCTGCGGCTGCCGTTCGCGGCCGAGGGCACCGCCCCGGACCCGTACGACACCGCCGTGATCCTGCCGCTGCGCGACACCGCCGCCGAGGACCTCGCCGAGCGTCTCCTGCGGAACATCGACGACGCCCTCCTGCTGGCCCTTCCCGGCCTGGAGGAAGTCGTCGTCGAGATCGGGGACGCGGAGGTCCGCACCCTGCGCCGCGGCAGCGCCGAGCACGGGGCCGTCATCGACGACTCCCGCGACGGCACGACCCGCTACCGCACCGTCGCCCACCACGGCCCCCTCGACCCCGCGCTGCTCGCCGACCGCCCGGTCGAGGAGCGGCTGCGCCCGCACTGGTCGGTGACCTGGGCCGTCCCGGTCGACGCCGAGGGAGCCCCGGCCCGCCCGCGGACGAGCCCCGTCGTGCACGCGCCGACACCGAGCGACGAAGCCCTCGGGGTACCGGCGCTCCTCATCGCCTCCCTCCCGCTCGACACCACCCGGCGCCACGCGTCCCCCGGCCCGCTCACCGACTTCCTGGTGGAGCGCGCGGCGGACGCCTACGCCGAACTCCTCGCCGCCTGGCGGCCGGTGGACACCGGAATCATCGACCTGGTGCCCGGCCCGCTCGGCAAGGGCGAGTTGGACGGCGCCCTGCGCCAGGCGATCCTGGACCGGCTGCCGCGCACCGCGTTCCTGCCGCCCGCCGCCCCGCCCGACCGGGCCCCGGCCGCCGACGACACCCCCGCCGACTGGCCCGAGAGCAGCCCCGCGGAGAACCCCACCGCCCTGCGGCCACGCGACGCCGAGGTGGTGGAGGGCGCGGGCGCCGAGACCGTCCGGGTGCTCGCCGAGGTGCTGCCCAGCCTGCTGCCCGCCGGGCTGGAACGGCGCGTGGAACTGCGCACGCTGGGCGTGGCCCGGGTCCCGCTCACCGAGGCCGTGGACCGGCTGGCCGGTCTGGAGAAGGACCCGGACTGGTGGCACCGCCTGTACGAGAGCCTCGCCGGGGTCGACCCGGACCGGCTGTCCGGACTGCCGGTGCCGCTGGCCGACGGCCGTACGACGATCGGGCCCCGCCAGATCCTGCTGCCCACCGCCGACGCATCGCCGGTGGCCCCCGACACGCTCGCCCGCCTCGGCCTCAAGGTCGCGCACCCGGACGCCGCCCACCCGCTCCTGGAGAAGCTGGGCGCCCTCCCGGCCACGCCCCGCGCGGTGCTCACCACCCCGCAGGTGCGGGCCGCCGTCGCCGCCTCGCTCGACGACGAGGGCGGAGCGTGGGACGAGGACACCCCGGACGCGGAGGAGCTGGCGGACACCGTCCTCGCGCTGGTCCGTGACGCGGCCCTCGAACCCGGCGACGAGCCCTGGCTCGGCGCCCTCGCGCTGCCGGACGACGAGGGGGAGCTCGTGCCCGCCGGTGAACTCGTGCTGCCCGGCAGCCCGTTCGCCCAGGTCATGCGCGAGGACGAACTCGCCTTCGTCGACTCCGAGCTGGCCGACCGCTGGGGCGAGCAGCCGCTCGCCGCCTGTGGAGTGCTCGCGGGCTTCGCCCTGGTGCGGGCCACCGACGTCGTCCTCGATCCGGACGAACTGGAGCCGCGCGACGCGGACTTCGCCGAACCCGACGACGCGGGCCTGCTGGACGCGGTGGACGTGTGGTGCGAGGACGTCCTGGACCGGCTGCCCGACTCGCCGGTGCCGCCCGTCGCGACCGAGATCGTCGCCGTACGGGATCTGGACCTGGTGGACGACGACCGGTGGCCGCAGGCGCTCGCCCTGCTCGCCCAGCCGCCGCTGCGGGACGCGATCACCCAGCAGGTGCGCGTTCTGCTGCCGGACGGTACGCACGAGATCGTCCGGCCGTACACGGCCTGGTGGCTGCGCGGGCATCCGGTGCTCGACGGGCGCCGCCCGGCCGGTCTGCGGGCCGCCGGCGGCGATCCGCTGCTGCGCGGCCTCTACGACGAGGCCGACGCGACCGGCTTCGACGACGAACAGGTGCTGCGGGCGCTCGGCGTCCGTACGTCGGTGGCCGCCCTGCTCGCCGAGCCGGGCGGTGCCGCCGAGCTGCTCGACCGGCTCGCCGACCCGGACCGTGAGGTCTCCGGCTCCCAACTGCACGCTCTCTACGGGGCGTTGGCCGACCTCGACCCGGAGCAGGTGACGCTGCCGGACGAGCTGCGGGCCGTCGTGGACGGCGAGGTGCGGGTGGTGGACGCCGCCGACGCGGTGGTCGTGGACTCGCCGGATCTGCTGGCCTTCACCGACGGGGTGCCGCTGCTGCCGGTGCCGCCGGCGCGGGCCGCCGAGCTCGCCGAGCTGTTCCAGGTGCGGCGGCTGAGCGAGTCCGTCACCGGCGAGGTGACCTCCGAGGGCGCCGAGCACGACGTACCGGAGTCCGTACGGGTCCTGCTGGGCCCCGCGACCCCCGCCACGTACGTCGAGCACGAGGAGCTCGTGGTCGACGGCACCGAACTCGACTGGCGCCGCACCCGGGACGGGGTGCTGCACGCCGCCACGCTGGAGGGGGTCGCCGCCGGACTCGCCTGGTCGGCGGGCCAGTGGCCGCGCCGCTTCGAGGTCGCCGCCCTGCTGGAGGACCCGTCCCGCACCGATGAACTGGCCCGGGACCGCTGGTTCGACTGAGGCCGGGACCGAGCACCGGGGTCGTACACGCCGAGGGTGTACGACCCCTTGGGCGGGTCCGCGCTGTGACCTTGGTCATATATGCATCAAGGTTTTCTCACTCGTACAACCATTCGCTCCCGTCACGGATCTGAGCACCGGAGTCAACAGACTTCACGATCATTTGGCCCCGTACGTGACCGCGAGTCGTGAGACGAGGAGCGTCTGGGGCCCCTTCTCGACCTGGGGAATACATGCGCATGCGTGCCACCCTCGGCGTTGTCACCGGCGCCCTGGCCCTCTCCGCTCTCGCCGTGCCTGCTGCGCAGGCCGATGAGGTCCACGGAGACACCACGATCTCGAACGTCGTGGTGAACGGCGGCAAGGCGGTCGTCGTCGGCGCGACCGCCAAGAAGACCATCACGGTCAGCTTCACCGTCAAGGACGCCTCGGGCGTCAACTGGGCGCAGGCGATCCTCTACCACGGCACGAACATCGACTCGTCCGACAGCGGTGCCGTCGCCAACGGCAGCGACGGCCGTGCCACCTGCACCGTGGTCAGCGCCACGACGTCGACCTGCAAGTCGACCTTCGACCTGGAGCCGGGCTCCAACCTGATCAACTCGGTGGCCGGCGGCTGGAAGGTCTGGGCGATCGCCACAGGCAAGGACGCCGACTACACGCAGAAGGACAACGCCAAGAGCTTCCAGGTCCAGCGCCTGTCGAAGCTGACGGTCAACGCCTCGCCGGAGCCGGTGAAGAAGGGCAAGACCATCACGGTCACCGGCACGCTGACGCGCGCCAACTGGGACACCCGCAAGTACGCGGGCTACACCGTCCAGCCGGTGCAGCTGCAGTTCCGCAAGAAGACCACCGCCACCTACACCGGCAGCCTCAAGACGGTGAAGACGGACAGCGCCGGCAACCTGAAGACCACCACGACGGCCACCGTCGACGGTTACTTCCGCTACAGCTTCGCGGGCACCTCGACCACTCCGGCCGTCAAGGCCACGGGTGACTACGTCGACGTGCAGTAATCCTTGAAGTAGCCCCTACGCGGGAACGCGGCGGTCGACCCACCTCCACAGGAGTTCCAGGACGGCCGCCGCCACCACCGAGATCAGCACCGCGATCCACGGCATCGTCGCGCCGACCAGCTTCAGCGCGAAGAAGTGCTGCAGCTGCGGCACGACGAGCACCAGCACGAACGCCCCGCCCATCGTGGCGACGAGGCAGATCCGCCACCAGGTGTACGGCCGGGCAATGATCGCCAGCACCCACATCGAGATCAGGAAGAGCGTCAGCGTCGCGGCGCTCGTCTCCGCGTCCAGCGAACCTTCCCCCGTGTAGTAGTGACGCGCGATCAGATACGTCACGAAGGTGGCCACCCCCGCGACGACCCCGCCCGGGATCGAATACCGCATCACCCGCCGCACGAAGTGGGGCTGGGCGCGCTCCTTGTTGGGGGCGAGGGCGAGGAAGAACGCCGGGACACCGATCGTCAGGGTGGAGAGCAGGGTCAGGTGGCGCGGCAGGAAGGGGTATTCGACCTGCCAGCACACCACCAGAATGGCCAGCAGCACCGAGTAGACCGTCTTCACCAGGAAGAGCGTCGCGACCCGGGTGATGTTCCCGATGACCCGGCGGCCCTCCCCGACCACCGAGGGCAGCGTCGAGAAGCTGTTGTTGAGCAGCACGATCTGGGCCACCGCGCGGGTCGCCTCGGACCCCGAACCCATGCTCACGCCGATGTCGGCGTCCTTCAGGGCGAGGACGTCGTTCACGCCGTCGCCGGTCATCGCCACCGTGTGCCCGCGCGACTGCAGGGCGGCGACCATGTCCCGCTTCTGCTGCGGGGTGACCCGCCCGAAGACGGTGCCCTTCTCCAGGGACTTCGCCATCTCCTCCCGCTCGTCCGGCAGCCGGCGGGCGTCCACGACCTCACCGGTGAGCCCGAGCTTGCCGGCGACCGCGCCCACCGACACCGCGTTGTCGCCGGAGATGACCTTGGCCTTGACGTCCTGGTCGGCGAAGTAGCGCAGGGTGTCGGCCGCGTCGGGCCGCAGCCGCTGCTCCAGGACGACCAGCGCCGCGGGCCGCGCCGCTTCCGCGACCCCGGGGTCGTCGAGATCCTTGGTGGTCCGCGCGAGCAGCAGCACCCGCAGCCCCGCCTCGTTCAGCCGTTCGGTCTCGGCGAGCGCCGCGTCGTCGGCGGGCAGCAGCACGTCGGGGGCGCCGAGCAGCCAGGTGCTCGACTCGCCGTTGCCCTCGCTGAAGCCGGCCCCGCTGTATTTGCGGGCGGAGGAGAAGGGCAGCGCCTGGGTGCAGCGCCACTCCTCGCTGTCCGGGTACGCGGAGATGATCGCCTGGAGGGAGGCGTTCGGCCGTGGATCGGACTCGCCGAGCGCGCCGAGGACCTTGCGCAGGTACGACTCGTCGCTGCCCCGCAGCGGCCGAAGCTCGGTGACGTCCATGCCGCCCTCGGTGAGAGTGCCGGTCTTGTCGAGGCAGACGGTGTCGATCCGGGCGAGGCCCTCGATGGCGGGGAGTTCCTGCACGAGGCACTGTTTTCGGCCAAGCCGGATGACGCCGATCGCGAAGGCGACGGAGGTGAGCAGGACCAGCCCCTCGGGAACCATCGGCACGATCCCGCCGACGGTCCGCGCGACGGAGTCCTTGAAGCCGTGCTGCTTGACGACGAGCTGGCTGATGACCAGGCCGATCGCGGTCGGGATCATCATCCACGTCACGTACTTGAGGATGGTGGAGATACCGCTGCGCAGCTCGGAGTGGACCAGTGTGAACCGTGACGCCTCCTCCGCCAGTTGTGCCGCGTACGCCTCCCGTCCCACCTTCGTCGCCGTGAAGGCGCCGGAGCCCGCGACCACGAAGCTGCCCGACATCACCGGGTCGCCGGCATGCTTGACGACCGGATCGGCCTCGCCGGTGAGCAGCGACTCGTCGATCTCCAGCCCGTCGGCCTCCGCGCAGGTGCCGTCGACCACGACCTTGTCGCCCGGGCCGATCTCGATGAGATCCCCGAGCACGATCTCCGACGTACTGACCTCGGCGGCGACGCCGTCCCTGCGTACGGTCGGTTTCGCCTCGCCGATCACCGCGAGCGAGTCCAGGGTCTTCTTGGCCCGCCACTCCTGGATGATGCCGATCCCGGTGTTGGCGATGATCACGTAACCGAACAGGCTGTCCTGGAACGGCGCCACGAACAGCATGATCAGCCAGAGCACCCCGATGATCGCGTTGAACCGGGTGAAGACGTTCGCCCGGACGATCTCGCCCACGGAGCGGCTGCTGCGCACCGGGACGTCGTTCACCTCACCGCGCGCGACCCGCTCGGCCACCTCGGCGGCGGACAGCCCCTCCGACCGCCGGGCGGCGGGTATGGGCACGGGGTGCACGGGATCGAGTTCGGCGCCCGCGTCGATGTGGGTCATGCAAACGACGGTACGTGCGGATATGCGGCTTCACCCGCCGAGTGCGCCAAAGATCCGACCTGGGAAGGACGGGGGCGGCGGGGAATGCTGCCGTGGGTGTAGGGGGAAGCCCTGGGGGAGCCTCGGGGAAAGACCCTGGGGGGAGCCCCGTTACTCCGTCGCGGGGGCCGGAGAGGGGCCGGCGGCCTGGGCGCGCTTGATCGCGGCGTCGCGCTTGCGGACGTACCAGATGCCGATCAGTCCGAGACCGGCGCCGGCCAGGCAGGCCCAGAGCCACCACAGGTGTCCGTGGTCGTCGAACCAGCCGTAGAACGGCAGCTGCACCAGGAAGAGGACGAACCAGAGGATCGTGCCGCCCGTGATGGTGGCGACGACGGGGCCCTCCAGGGGCTCCGGCGCCTCGTGCTTGGGGGTCCACTTCGCCATGTGCACAGCTTACGAGGGTCGGCGCCCGGTATCGCTCGCGCCCTCGCTCCCCTTGCGCGGCAAGGGTCTACGCGCGGAGATAGCGATTTCCGACTCATATGTTCATACTGAAACCGTCCGAGTCTGGCCAGTTGTGTTCGTATGAATCACCAACAGCGATCAGGGGGAAACCTGTTGGTGATCGACCGCTGACCAGACTCGATCATGTTCACCGTCCCCCTGCACGTTTGAGGACCCGCATGTCCACCTCGGCCGCCACCAAGGCCCCCGCCCCGCAGGAGCCGGAGTCCCGGCCCGCGCAGAGCGCCCTCGACCGCTACTTCAAGATCTCCGAGCGGGGCTCCAGCCTCCCGCGCGAGATCCGCGGCGGTTTCGCCACCTTCTTCGCGATGGCGTACATCATCGTGCTGAACCCGATCATCCTGGGCAGCGCGAAGGACATGTACGGGCACCACCTGGACAACGGGCAGCTGGTCACAGCGACCGCGCTGACGGCGGCCTTCACCACGCTCCTCATGGGCGTCATCGGCAATGTGCCGATCGCGCTGGCGGCGGGCCTCGGCGTGAACACGGTCGTCGCCCTCCAGCTCGCGCCCCGGATGTCCTGGCCGGACGCCATGGGCATGGTGGTCCTCGCGGGCTTCATCGTGATGCTCCTGGTCGCCACCGGACTGCGTGAGCGCGTCATGAACGCGGTGCCGCTGGGCCTGCGCAAGGGCATCGCCATCGGCATCGGCCTGTTCATCATGCTGATCGGCCTGGTCGACTCCGGCTTCGTCACGCGCATCCCGGACGTCGCCCAGACGACCGTCCCGCTCCAGCTCGGCACCGACGGTCACCTCACCGGCTGGCCCGTCCTGGTCTTCATCCTCGGCACCCTGCTCACCCTCGCGCTGATCGTGCGCAAGGTGCCCGGCGCGATCCTCATCTCGATCGTCACCATGACGGTCGTCGCGGTGATCATCAACGCCGTCACCACCATCCCGTCCTGGGGTCTGACCACCCCGAAGTGGCCCGGCAACCCGGTCGCCAGCCCGGACTTCGGGCTCGTCGGCCAGGTCAGCCTCTTCGGCGGCTTCGGCAAGGTCGGCGTGCTGACCGGCATCCTCTTCGTCTTCACCGTGCTGCTGTCGTGCTTCTTCGACGCGATGGGCACGATCATGGGCATCAGCGACGAGGCCAAGCTGACGGACGCGCAGGGCAACATGCCCGGCATCAACAAGGTCCTCTTCGTCGACGGCATCGCCGTCGCCGCGGGCGGCGCCACCTCCTCCTCGGCCACCACGTGCTTCGTGGAGTCCACGGCCGGTGTCGGTGAGGGCGCCCGCACGGGCTTCGCGAACGTGGTCACCGGCGCGCTCTTCGCCGTGGCCCTCTTCCTGACCCCCGTCGCCACGATGGTCCCGTCCCAGGCCGCCACCCCCGCACTGATCGCGGTCGGCTTCCTGATCATGTCCCACTCGATCAAGGAGATCGACTGGGCGGACTACACGATCGCCATCCCCGCCTTCGTGACCATGATGATGATGCCGTTCACCTACTCGATCACGAACGGCATCGGGATGGGCTTCATCACCTTCGTCGTGCTGCGCCTGGCGGCGGGCCGCGGCCGTGACATCCCGGTCGCCATGTACGTGGTGTCGGCGGTGTTCACGTTCTACTACCTGATGCCGGCCCTCGGTCTGACCTGAGCGGCGGCAGCCGTACGGAGTCTCACGTGACCCCGTAGAACTTCTCCGTCTCCTCGACCGCGGTCTGGAACCGCTCGTCGAAGTCGTCGCGAATGAGCGTCCGGACCACATAGTCCTGGACGCTCATTCCGCGTTTGGCGGCATGTTGTCGGAGCCGGTCGAGCAGCTCCCCGTCCATCCGCAGGCTGAGCACGCTGGTCCCCATGGAGCGAGGGTCGCCGCTTTCCGGCCGGATCCGGGTCACTTTCCGGAGCGATCTCACTCATATGAGTGATCCCGGGGTTCAGTTGCTCGCTTCGCGGGCACCCCGTTGGTCTTTAGCGAGAGTAATGAGTTACGCTAAAGAACATGCCTGACCTCACCCATGGCGACGACGAGGCCGCCGTGAACGCCTTGCGCTCCGCAGTGATGCGGTTGTCGCGTCGACTCAAGCACCAGAGGGTCGACGAGTCGCTGAGCCCCACCGAGATGTCGGTGCTCGGCACCCTCGCCCGTTGCGGCACCGCCACGCCCGGCGAGCTCGCCCGCAAGGAACACGTGCAGCCGCCGTCGATGACCCGCATCGTCGCGCTGCTCGAAGCCAAGGGTCTCGTCAGGCTGGAGCCGCACCCCGAGGACCGGCGCCAGAAGGTCGTGACGCAGACCGACAAGGCGGAGGCCATGCTCGAAGAGAGCCGCCGCAAGCGGAACGCGTTCCTGGCCGGACTGGTCGAGGCCCTCGACGAGGACGAATGGGCCAAGCTCCGCGAAGCCGCCCCCGTTCTGGAGAAGCTCGCCCACATCTGATCACCGGCGGCCCTCAGCCGATCCCCGATCCGCGAGGGCCACCCCCTTCCCCGCAAGCGCCGACGCCCCCCACGACGCCGACGTCCACGACTGCCCTGGAGGCGAGCCCTTTTGAGTTCGGGACCCGGAGCACACTCCGCCCCCGCACCAGCCACCCACGACTCCGAAGCCGCCCACGACTCCCCCCGTTCGTCCTCGATGTTCAGCTCGCTGAAGATCCGGAACTACCGCCTGTTCTTCCTCGGGCAGGTCGTCTCCAACACCGGCACCTGGATGCAGCGCATCGCCCAGGACTGGCTGGTCCTGAGCCTGACCGGCTCCTCCGCCGCCGTCGGCATCACCACCGCGCTCCAGTTCCTGCCGATGCTGCTCTTCGGGCTGTACGGCGGTGTCCTCGTCGACCGCCTGCCCAAGCGCCCCACGCTGCTGGTCACCCAGACGGCGATGGCCCTCACCGGCCTCGCGCTCGCCTTCCTCACTCTTTCCGGCCATGTCCAGGTCTGGCACGTCTATCTCGCCGCCTTCGCCGTCGGCCTGGCCACCGTCGTCGACAACCCGGCACGCCAGTCCTTCGTCTCCGAGATGGTCGGCCCCGGCCAGCTGCAGAACGCGGTCAGCCTGAACTCCGCCAACTTCCAGTCCGCGCGCCTGGTCGGCCCCGCCGTCGCCGGCCTGCTGATCACCGGCGTCGGCACCGGCTGGGCCTTCCTCCTGAACGGCCTGTCGTTCGTGGCCCCCGTCGCGGGCCTGCTGCTGATGCGCGCCCGCGAACTGCAGGCCGTCGAGCGGGCACCGCGCGCCAAGGGCCAGCTCCGCGAAGGCCTCCAGTACGTCGCGGGGCGCCCCGAACTGATCTGGCCGATCGTCCTCGTCGGCTTCATCGGCACCTTCGGCTTCAACTTCCCCGTCTGGCTGTCGGCGTACGCGGACGACACCTTCCACGCGGGCGCCGGGGCCTACAGCCTCTTCAACACCCTGATGGCGGTCGGCTCGCTGGCCGGCGCGCTGCTCGCCGCCCGGCGCGGCACGGCCCGGCTGCGCGTGCTGATCGCGGCGGCGATGGCCTTCGGCGCCCTTGAGGTGGTGGCGGCGACGGCACCCTCGCTCTGGCTGTTCGCGCTCCTGATGGTGCCGATCGGCATCTTCGGCCTGACGGTGAACGTCACTGCGAACACCTCGGTCCAGATGGCCACCGACCCGGCCATGCGCGGCCGCGTCATGGCGCTGTTCATGATGGTCTTCATGGGCGGCTCGCCCCTGGGCGCGCCGCTGGTCGGCTGGGTCACCGACGCCTACGGTCCCCGGGTGGGCTTCGCGCTCGGCGGACTGGTCTCGATGACGGCGGCGACGACGATCGGGCTGGTCCTGGCCCGCCTCGGCGGCCTGCGGATCTCCCTCGGCTGGCACCACGGCCACCCCCGGGTCCGCTTCGTCCCCCGCGCGCGGAGCGAGGAGCAGCTGGCCACCGCGGTGTGAGAGACGCCCTGGAGGCGGTCGGTCCGCTCGCGCGGCCGGCCGCCTCCCGCGTCACCCGGCCGGCCGGGCCGCCGGCCGCCTCGCCCGCTCCCGTGTGCTGATCGCCGTTCCCTGGAAGGCTGGCCGCATGAGACTCTTCGCGGCGGTACTGCCCCCGGCCGATGCGGTGCGTGAACTCGCCCCGGAAGTGGACGCGTTGCGGCGGGAGCCGGGCGCGGACGCGCTGCGCTGGACGGGCCGCCCCGGCTGGCACTTCACCCTCGCGTTCTACGGAGAGGTGGCCGAGGACACGGCCGCGGACCTCACGGAGCGGCTGACCCGGGCCGCCCGTCGCACCGGCCCGTTCCCGCTGTCCCTGCGCGGCGGCGGGCACTTCGGCGGGCGCGCCCTGTGGGTGGGGGCGGCGGGGGACACGGACACCATGCGGCTGCTGGCCGGCCGGGCGGAGGCGGCGGGCCGCAAGGCGGGCGTCGAGATGGAGGAGCACCGCCGCTACCGGCCCCACCTGACGGTGGCCCGCAGCCGCGACTCCGCCGACTTCAAGCCGTACGTCGCCGCCCTGGACACCTTTGCCGGGCGGCCCTGGACGGTGGGTGAGTTGTGTCTCGTCCGCAGCAACCTGCCGACGTCGGGAGTCCCCGGTGAGCAGCCACGTTACGAAACTCTGGTGAGCATGCCGCTGGGGGCGGGCGACGGGACCGGCCGGGCAGCCGGTTAACCTCGGTGGCGTGAACCCGAAGACCCGAAACCGGATCATGGCCGGTGTGCTCGTGCTGATGTTCGTCGTCGTGGCCCTGGCGGCGGCGGTCGGGTAGCGACCACCACCGCCGGACGCCGGGCGGGTCGCGCCGCTACCAGGCGAACGCCTCCGGGGACGGCCCCGGCCCCGGGAAGATCTCGTCGAGACCCTCCAGGACCTCCTCCGACAGCTCCAGCTCCACGGCGCGCAGCGCCGACTCCAGCTGCTCCGCCGTGCGCGGGCCCACGATGGGGCCGGTGACACCGGGACGGGTCAGCAGCCAGGCCAGCGCGGCCTCGCCGGGCTCCAGGCCGTGCTTCTCGAGCAGGTCCTCGTACGCCTGGATCTGTGTGCGTACGGCCGTGTTGGCGAGGGCGTCGGCGGACCGGCCGCTCGCCCGGCGGCCGCCCTCGACCTCCTTCTTGATCACACCGCCCAGCAGTCCGCCGTGCAGCGGCGACCAGGGGATGACACCGAGCCCGTACTCCCGCGCGGCCGGGACGACCTCCATCTCGGCGCGCCGCTCGGCCAGGTTGTAGAGGCACTGCTCACTGACCAGGCCGATGGTCCCGCCCCGGCGGGCGGCGATCTCGTTGGCCTGGGCGATCTTGTAGCCGGGGAAGTTGCTGGACCCCACGTAGAGGATCTTTCCCTGCTGCACCAGGACGTCGACCGCCTGCCAGATCTCCTCGAAAGGAGTGGACCGGTCGACGTGGTGGAACTGGTAGACGTCGATGTAGTCGGTCTGGAGCCGCTTGAGGCTCGCCTCGACCGCCCGCCGGATGTTCAGGGCGGAGAGCTTGTCGTGGTTGGGCCACGCGTCGCCCTCGGCGCCCATGTTCCCGTACACCTTGGTGGCGAGCACCGTCCGGTCGCGGCGGTCGCCGCCCTGGGCGAACCAGTTTCCGATGATCGATTCCGTACGGCCCTTGTTCTCGCCCCAGCCGTACACATTCGCCGTGTCGAAGTAGTTGATACCCGAGTCGAGCGCCGCGTCCATGATGGCGTGGCTGTCGGCCTCGTCGGTCTGCGGTCCGAAGTTCATGGTGCCGAGGACGAGCCGGCTGACCTTGAGCCCCGTGCGTCCGAGCTGTGTGTACTTCATGACTCACCAGCCAACGGGGTGGAGTGCGCTCTAGGCAAGAGCGGGTCGGGTGACGGAGCGCAGCTTCGTGTCGAAGGCCTGCGCGGAGCGACCGAACTTCCCTTCGGGGAAAACCAGTTGCCCCGCGCCCGGCGATCCGCTTGGCTCGTCGCCCGTGACCCGACCCGCCGCGCTCGACGCGCTCGTCCGCCCGGACCGCTACCCCCGCTCCTCCGCCTACGACCCCGGCTGGCTGCTCGGCCTGGACATGGGGCCGAACCCGCTGTGGCTGCTGGAGGACCTGGCGCGCGATCTGGACCTCCGGCCGGGCATGCGCGTGCTCGACCTGGGATCGGGGAAGGGGGCGACCTCGGTGTTCCTCGCGCGGGAGTACGGGGTGCGGGTCGTCGCGGCCGACTGGTGGGTCGCGCCGGAGGAGGTCGAACCCGTCCTCGCGGCGGCGGGTGTCGCCGGGGAGGTGACGGCGGTCCGGGCCGAGGCCCATCAACTGCCCTTCGAGGAAGGGAGTTTCGACGCGATCGTGAGCGTCGACGCGTTCGAGTACTTCGGCACCGCGGACGGCTATCTGCCGTACCTGGTGAAGTTCCTGCGGCCCGGCGGCCAACTGGGTGTGGCCACGCCCGCGTTGACCCGGGAGATCCGGGAAATCGGGTCGATCCCGGCGCACATCAAGGACGTGGTCGGCTGGGAGGCCCTGGCGTGGCACACGCCCGACTGGTGGCGGTTCCAGTGGGAGATCACCGAACTCGTGACGGTGACGTCGGCGCGCTTCCAGCAGGACGCCTGGCGCGACTGGCTGCTGTGGACCCGCGCCTGCGCCGAGCACCGGCCGGACGGCCGCGCCGCCCAGCAGCCGGTCATCGACATGCTCACCGCCGACGCGGGAGCCTTCCTGTCCTTCGCCCTGCTGAGCGCCCGCAGGCCGGTCGGCCCCTGACCCCGGACGCCCGCCCCGCACGGTGACCGGACAGCGCCCGGAACCGGTCAGGCGGACGTGGCCGTATAGGGCTCGCCCAGGTCCCAGGCCTGGTACATCGCCTCCGCGAAACCTTCCGCGATCTTGTGCTCGCCGCTCGCGTTCGGATGGGTGCCGTCGTACGTGTCGAAGGTGGTGTCGTACGAGAGGGGCGGGGACGCGAGCAGCAGCGGGGAGCGCGGTTCGTCGAGGTCGGCGACCGTCTTGGCGAGCAGCTCGTTGAAGGAGGCGACCTCGGCGGCGAAGGGGGCGTCGGACTCGGCGCGGACGTTCGGTATCACCGGGAGCAGGACCATGCGGACGCGCGGGTTCGCGGCGCGGGCCTCCTCGACGAAGGTGCGGGCGTTCGCGGCGGTCTGGACGGCGTTCGTGTAGAAGCCGAGGTCGATGAGGCCGAGGGAGACCAGCAGGACGTCGGCGCGCTGCGCGCGGACCGTCTCGCGGATCAGCGGCGCCATGTGCAGCCAGCCCTCGCCCCAGCCGGCCAGGTGGGCGCGGGGGAACTCCGGGTCCGCGTACTCGTGCGAGTCGGGGGAGTCCGTGGCCTTGTCGTAGAGCGTCTCGCGCGGGCCGACGATCTTGAACGGGCCCCCGTACGTCGCGCGCAGGTGCTGCCACATTCGGTAACGCCATGTGTGTTCGCCCGCGCTACCGATCGTCATGGAGTCGCCGACGGGCATGAACCTGAGCATCCGCTCATCATGGACGATCGGTCCGGGTGCCATGCGCCGTCACGGTGTGAGGCTGGACACGCCGCCGCGGGGCCCTACGGGGGGTCCGGCGGGGTTCACGGGGGCCGGCGGGTCGAGTGGAGCCGGCCGGGGTTCGCGGGGGTGCAGGCGGGCCTCCCGGGGCCGAGGGGCCGGCGGCCGTAGGACCGGTTGTAGCCGGGTGGGCCCGGATGGGGGCGCGGGGGTCGGTCTGCGTGGCGTGCGGAGGGTGGGGCCGACGTGAACGGACCGGTGGGATGGCAGGCTTGGGCCATGCGCCGATCGCCCTCGTTCCTCTCCGGAGCCGCCGCCGGAGCCGTTGCCGGAGCCGCCCTTGTCGTCGCCCTGGCGGCGCCCGCCCTCGCCGACGACGGGGACGGGGGATTCACCATCAAGGACTCCCGGATCACCGAGTCCAGCGGCCTCGCCGCCTCGCGAGCCCACCCCGGCATCTACTGGACCCACAACGACAGCGACGACGGGGCCTACCTGTACGCCGTCGACAGCAGGACCGGCCGGACCGTCGCGACGATCACCATGAGCGGGGTCGGCGCGCCCCGGGACGTCGAGGCGGTCTCCCTCGGCCCCGACGGTGATCTCTATGTCGGCGACATCGGCGACAACCTCGGCGGCACCTGGAACCACGTGTGGATCTACAAGCTGCCCGAGCCCAAGGTGCTCAAGGACCAGACGATCCGTGCCACCCAGTACGTCGTGAAGTACTCCGACGGCCCCCGCAACGCGGAGGCGCTGATGGTGCATCCCAAGACGGGGCGCGTCTACATCGCCGACAAGGACGAGGACGGCGGCCACCTGTACGAGGGTCCCGCCGAGCTCTCCGCCTCCGCCACGAACGTCTTCAAGCCCGTCGCCACCATCGACCTCTGGGTCACCGACGGCGCCTTCTCTCCCGACGGCCGGCAGCTCGCCGTACGCGGCTACTTCGGCGGCATCGCCTACGACTGGAACGGCGGCCGGATCAAGAAGACGGGCCGCCTGAACGTCCCCCTCCAGGGCCAGGGAGAGTCCGTCACGTACACCGCCGACGGATCGAAGCTCATGTACGGCAGCGAGGGCGCGGACAGCACCGTGCAGCCGGAGAGCGCGCCCGGGGCCGGCGGCGCGGAGTCCAAGTCGCCCTCCAAGGACGGCGGTTCCGGAGCCGACGGCGGAAGCGGCGGCACGATGAGCGGCGGGGTGAAGATCGGCGCCATCGCGGTCGCCGCCCTCCTCGCCGTGGTCTTCGGGTTCAAGAGGCTGCTGCGCCGCGACTGAGGGCCGTCCGCACGGCCGCTCCTCGACGGAAAAGGGGCGCCCGGCACGTTCACGCGCCGGACGCCCCTGATCTCGTAGGAACGGTTACAGCTTCTCGATCACGTAGTCGATGCACCGGGTCAGCGCCTCGACGTCCGCCGGGTCGATCGCCGGGAACATGGCGACGCGCAGCTGGTTGCGGCCGAGCTTGCGGTAGGGCTCGGTGTCGACGATGCCGTTGGCGCGCAGGGCCTTGGCGACGGCGGCGGCGTCGATCTCGTCGGCGAAGTCGATCGTGCCGATGACCTGCGAGCGCTTGGCCGCGTCCGTCACGAACGGGGTGGCGTACTTGCTGTCCTCGGCCCAGCGGTAGAGCCGGCTCGACGAGTCCTTCGTCCGGGCCGCCGACCAGGCGAGGCCGCCCTGGCCGTTGATCCACTCCAGCTGCTCGTTGAGCAGGAAGAGGGTGGCGAGGGCCGGGGTGTTGTACGTCTGGTTCTTGCGGGAGTTGTCGATCGCCGTGGGCAGCGAGAAGAACTCCGGGATGTGGCGGCCGGAGGCGTGGACGCGCTCGGCGCGCTCGATCGCGGCCGGGGAGAACACCGCGATCCACAGGCCGCCGTCGGAGGCGAAGGACTTCTGAGGGGCGAAGTAGTAGACGTCGGTCTCGGCGATGTCGACGGGCAGGCCGCCCGCGCCGGAGGTGGCGTCCACCAGGACGAGGGAGCCCTCGTCGGCGCCCTGCACCCGCTTGATCGGGGCGGCGACACCGGTCGAGGTCTCGTTGTGGGTGAAGGCGTAGGCGTCGACGCCCGCCTCGGCGACCGGCTCGGGGTGCGTGCCCGGGTCGGAGGAGACCACGGTCGGCTCGGCGAGCCACGGGGCGAGCTTGGCCGCCTTCGCGAACTTGGAGGAGAACTCGCCGAACGTGAGGTGCTGCGACTTGTTCTCGATCAGGCCGTGCGTCGCGACGTCCCAGAACGCGGTGGAGCCGCCGTTGCCGAGGACCACCTCGTACCCGTCGGGCAGGGAGAACAGCTCGCGCACGCCCTCACGCACCTTGCCGACCAGGTTCTTGACCGGGGCCTGGCGGTGGGACGTGCCGAGCAGAGAGCTACCGGTCGCGGCCAGCGCGTCCAGAGCCTCCGTCCGCACCTTGGAGGGGCCAGCGCCGAATCGTCCGTCGGCGGGCTTGATGTCAGCGGGGATCTGGATATCAGCCACGCCGGGAGCCTAGCCGTTCCGGGAAACCCCGTCGAAACGTCGTCCGGCGGCTGAGACGGGGCGGGTTGACGGCCGCCGCCGGAGGAGCCGTGACGGGCCCCTCCGGCGACGCGGCTCATTCGGCGATCAGCCGCACCGGCAGTTCGAACAGGTCGTTCTGGGTCACCACCGGCTTGTTGCGGAGCTCCGACACCGGGACGGCCAGGTCCAGGGCCGGGAAGCGCTCGTACAGGGCCGGGAGGGCGACGCCCGCCTCCAGGCGGGACAGGGCCGCGCCGGGGCAGACGTGGGGTCCGTGGCCGAAGGAGATGTGCCGGTTCTTGCTGGTGCGGCTGACGTCGAAGTCGCCCGCCGTCGGACCGTGGGCGTTCTCGTCGCGTCCGATCGCGCCGTACGACACGATCAGCGCGTCGCCCGCCGGGATCACCTTGTCGCCGACCGGGACGTCCTCCGTCGCGAAGCGGATGAGGACGTGCGAGGTCGGCGTGGAGTGGCGCAGGGTCTCCTCGACGACCGCGGACCAGTCGGCCTCGCCGGCGAGGACGAGGGCGCGCTGGTCGGGGTGGGCGGAGAGGTTGACCACCGCGTTGACGATCAGGGAGATCGTCGTCTCGTGGCCCGCCGCGACCATCAGCTGGAGCGTGGAGACGATCTCCGCGTCGGTGAGGTGGTCGCCGTCCTCGGAGGCCAGGATCAGCGCGCTGGTCAGGTCGTCGCCCGGCTCGGCACGCTTCGCCGCCACCGTCTCCGCCATGATCCCGGCCAGCTCGGTGAGGGTCGCGATGACCTCGGCGGGCGGGGTCTGCGTCGAGAAGAACTTCTCGAAGAGCTCCTTCAGGCGCGGCAGCCGGGACTCCTCGATGCCCATGAGGTCGGCGATGACGTACATGGGCAGGGGGTAGGCGAAGTCGGCCTTCAGGTCGACGACCTCCCCCGTGAGGTTGTCGAGCAGGCTCTCCGTCAGCTTCGAGATCCGCTCCCGCATCTGCTCCACCCGTCGCGGCGTCAGCGCCTGCGCCACCAGGGTGCGCATCCGCCGGTGGTCCGCGCCGTCCACCGTGAGCATGGAGCGGCCGGGGTTGGCGAGCCCGATCAGCGGCCAGTCGGGGGCGATCTCGCCGCGCTGCCAGGCGCCCCAGACGTTGATGTCCTTCACCAGACGGGGGTCCGTGAGCAGGGCACGTGCCTCGGCGTGGTGGGTGACCGCCCACACCGGAACACCGCCGGGCAGTTCGACGGCGGCGAGCGGCCCCGCTGCGCGCAGCGCGGCGCTCTCGCCGTCGAGGTCGGTGACGAAGGGGTCCAGGGCTATGCGGGTCTCTTCGGTACCGGTGGTCATGCGGGGGTGCCTCCAGGGGCTGAAGTGGGAGTACTGCGTCTTCCCGGGGCAGGGGAGAGCCCCGGACCCCGGCCGGACAGCGTGCCGGCCGGGCGCAACGGCGTCTCAGAGGACAGGTACGGGCGTGAACCGCACGGGCAGCTCGGTCAGGCCCCGCAGCCAGGGGGAGGGGCGCCGGGCCAGTGACGCGGCGGGCACGGCCAGGTCGATGTCCGGCAGCCGGTCCAGGACGACCTCGATCCCGGTGCGCGCGATGACCTCGGCGACCTCCTGTGCCGGGAACGGGCAGCGGTGTTCTCCGTGACCGAAGGAGAAGTGGGCGTTGTTGCCGCCGGTGAGCGCGGAACTGTCGGTGCGGACCTGGGGGTCGGAGTTGGCGCCCTGCAGGCCGAGCAGCAGCAGGTCGCCGGCGCGGACCCGGCGGCCGCCGAGCTGGGTGTCGCGGGAGGCCCAGCGCCCGGCCACGTTCTGGGTGGGGGCGTCCTCCCACAGCACCTCGTTCATGGCCTCGGCGACACTGTGCCGGCCGCCGAACAGCGAGGCCGCGAAACGCTCGTCGGTGAGCATCAGACGCAGCGAGTTGCCGATCCAGTCGGCGGTCGGCTGGTGACCGGCGGCCATCATGACCATCAGGTCCTGGGCGATCTCCTCCTCGCTGAAGCCCGAGGCGTCCGCGAGCATCCGGGAGACGACGTCGTTCGCCGGTGTCTCCTTGCGGTCGGCGAGCAACTGCGCCATGGAGGCGGCGAGATGCTGCTGTCCGGCCAGCGCGCCCTCGCGCCCGTTGATCATGTCGTTCAGGGCGGTCACCAGGCCCGGACCCTGCTCGTCCGCGAAGCCGTAGAGCGTGGCGAGGACCCGTACGGGGAGCAGGGCCGCGTAGTCGCCGATGATGTCCGTCTCACCCTTGGAGCAGACCGCGTCGATCAGCTCGTCGGCGAACTTCTCGGCCTGGGAGCGCAGTTCGGAGGGGTCCACGGCTTCGAGGGCGTTGCTGATCATCGCGGCGCGCTCGCGGTGCCGCTCGCCGACGGTGTACAGGATGGAGGGCTGCTTGCGGCCGATCATCGGCAGCAGCGGCCAGTCGTCGGGGATGCGGTCCCACTGGTTCCACAGGTCGGAGTCGCGGCTGAACAGCTGCGGATCGCCGGTGACCTGGTGCAGTTCGCGGTAGCCCAGCACCAGCCAGGCCGGAATGTCGCCGTCGAGGACGACCGGTACGACGGAACCGTGCTCGCGCCGCATGTCCCGGTACAGCTCGGCGGGTTCGGTCTGGAACCGTGGTCCGCTCAGGGGTACGGGCGCGGGGGCGGGTGTGGGGGTCACAGCGCCAACTCCGGGGATTGAAGGGCGCCTTCCTCGGCCGGGGCGCCGGGGCGGACGTAGAGGGACTGGATGTGCTCCACCAGCGTGATCAGCACCCGCTTGCTGGACTCCCGGGAGCGGGCGTCGCAGTCGATCAGCGGCACGTGCGGGTCGAGGTCGAGGGCCTCGCGGATCTGCGCGGGGGTGTGCGGGGGGCCGCCGAAGTCGTTGCAGGCCACGATGAACGGCGTGCCGTGGTGCTCCAGCCGGTCGATGGCGTACCAGGAGTCGTCGATACGGCGTGTGTCGACCAGGACGACCGCTCCGAGCGTGCCGGAGAACAGCCGGTCCCACAGGAACCAGAACCGCTCCTGACCGGGCGCGCCGAACAGGTAGAGGACGTTGTGGGCGTCCAGCGTGATGCGCCCGAAGTCGAAGGCGACGGTGGTGGCGGTCTTGCCGCGCACCTCGCTGATGTCGTCGACGGCCGCGCCGGCCTGCGTCATCGTCTCCTCGGTGTTGAGGGGACGTATCTCGCTGACCGAGCGGACCAGGGTCGTCTTGCCGACGCCGAAGCCGCCCACGATCACGATCTTGAGGCCGTTGTCGGCCGACGCCGACAGGGGCGCACGGGCGTCAGAGGTTACGGAGTCCAACGAGCACCTGCTCCAGGATGTCGGGATCGGGAAGACCGGAAGGAACAGTGGTGTGCGGGTGACGGGCGCTGACGCGGCCCGTGGAGAGCAGGTCGGAGAGCAGGATGCGGGTGATCGACACCGGCAGGTTCAGCTCCGCCGCGATCTCCACGACCGCCGTCGGCCGCTCGCACATCCGCAGGATCGCGGCGTGCTCGGACTGCATGCCCACCACCGGATCGCACTCGGCGACCACCAGTGTCACCAGGTCGAAGGGTGTGTCGGGTCCGGACCGGCTGCGTCCTCCGGTGAGGGTGTACAGCCGGTCGGGCGCGTCGTCCCTGCCGGGACGGCTCATGACGTCCGCGGAGGCGCGCTCAGGTACTCGCCGAGCTGTTCCACGAGTTCGCTCATGTTGTGCCCGACGAGTCCGGCGTCGGCGTCCTCGGCGGTGACGACGGCGAGGTGCGCGCCGTCGCCGGCCTCCACGATGAACAGCACCCCTCCGTAGAACTCGGCCATCGCCGAGCGCACGCCCCCGCTGCCGTCGCCGAACTCCACGGACGCCCCGTGGGACAGCGACTGGATGCCGGCGGCGATCGCGGCGAGCTGGTCGGCCTGGTCGACCGACAGCTCCGGAGTGCGGCACAGCTTCAGGCCGTCGCGGGAGAGCACGAGCGCGTGCCGTGCGCCCGGGGTGCGCTCAAGGAGGCCCTCGATGAGCCAGGTGAGCTTCTCGTCGGCGGTGATGGTGCCGGTCATGGGGTGGTGTCGCCTTCCGGGAACGAATGCTGGGTGGGGGTGCTGGCCGTGGCGGGGGCGGTGTCCCGTACGGCGGCTTCGTCGCGGGGGTCGTCCGTGCCGCGCTCGTCGTCGGCGGCGCGTCCGGGCCGCGGGTCCGGACGGTGGTCCTCGGCCCGCACCCGGTCCTCGGCCGGTGCGGGACCTTCGGCCCGTACGGCGTCGGGGGCGCCCGGCGCCGTGCCGCGTACCGCCTGGCGGAAGCTGCCGAAGCGGGCGGCCGACCGGGTCTTGGGGTCTTCGCCGGTACGCGGTTCGGGGGCGGCCGGGGGTGTCGCGTGCGAGCGGCTGCGCTCGGCGTGGGCGAGGGTGCGTCCGCGACGGCGCTTGGGCAGGCCGCCGGTGGACGCGGGGCCCTGCTCGTGCCGGGGCGAGTCGTGGGTCGGGACGGGGTCCGGGTCGAGGTCGTCGCCCGCGCGGGCGGCGGCGTACGACACGGGGGTCGCCGGGGTTTCCCGGGGCGGCCGGGTCTCCAGCGCGCCCTGCGGCCGCTCCGGCTCCGGCGATCCCTGGTCGGCCCGGGACCGGGGCGCGGAGCTGTGGCCGTCGACGGCCGTCGGGGCCGACGGGGCGGGCTCTTCCGGGACCGGGGCCGTGCCGAGCGGGAGGTTCGGCAGGGTGAGGAGGTCCTGCGGGATCAGGACGAGGACGCCGGTGCCGCCGCGGGCGGAGGGCCGGAAGGACACCTTCAGGCCGTACTTGCGGGCCAGTCGGCCGACCACCGAGAGACCGAGACGGGTGCCGGTGAGGCCGCCGAGCCCGGACCGGGGCCCGACGACGCCGGTGACGGCGCGTTCGGCGCGGCGCAGCTGGACGTCGCCCATCACCAGGCCGCTGTCCTCGACGGAGACGATGACACCCGCCGGGACCTCCTCGACGTACACATGCACTTCGGCGGTCGGCGGCGAGAAGTTGGCGGCGTTGTCGAGGAGTTCGGCGAGCGCGTGCATGACGCCCTCGGCGGCGTGCCCGGCGACGGCGGCCTCGCTGGCGGAGTGGACGCGCACGCGCTGGTAGCCGCCGATGCGGCCCATGGCGCCGCGCAGGATCGACTCCATGACGATCGGGCGTGCCCAGCGGCGTCCCGAGCGCGCGCCCGTCAGGACGGCGACGGAGTCGGCGAGGCGGCCCGCCTGGGCGGTGCGGTGGTCGAGGTGGAGGAGGTCGGCGAGGACGTCCTCGTCGGAGTGCCTCTCCTCCATGGCCCGCAGGTCGGCGAGCATGCTGGTGGACAGCGCCTGCATGCGTCCGGCCGCGTTGGCGGTCGCCGAGATCGCGGCGGCGCGGTCGCCGGCGGCCTGCCGGGCGCGCTCGGAGAGTTCGGCGTTGCGCTCGGTGAGCCGGTCGCGGTCGCCGGTGAGCAGTTCCCGCTCCGCGGCGAACTCCTCGGTGAGGCGTGCGCGTTCGCGTGCGGCGGCCTCGGTCAGGCGGATCCGGTCCTGGGCGGCGGCCTCGGCCGCGCGGGCGCGTTCGCGGGCGGCGTCGTCGAGCAGCCGGGCCCGCTCCTGGCTGAACTCCTCGGTCAGCCGGGCTCGTTCCTGGAGGAGCCGGCCGGCGTCCTGGCTCACGTTGTCGAGGCGACGGCGTACCAGTCGCGTGGTCTGCACGGCGCGGGCGGCCACGATCACGGCCACGCACAGCAGTACCGCGGCGGCGCCCGTTCCCCAGGCGAGGGGAACGCGTGCCGGTTCGGGGGCCAGCAGGACGGCGGTCACCACCGCGATCGCGGCCGGGACGGCGGCGGTCAGCGCGGCGGGTGCGGTGGCGCGCAGGGCGGGTCGTTCGCCGGAGGGCAGGGGCGGGGTCATCAATCGGTCCTCGGTCGTGTTCCTGGGGGGAGAACGTGTCCTCGGTCGTGTCCTCGGTCGGTCCTGGGCGAGAAGCGACACCTGGTGCTCAACTCGCGGTCACTATATGGGAGTTCGTGATCGGATTGGGAAGGTTCGGGAAGCGGTTTCATGATCGCCGCCGCATATCGGGGCCTTTCGGATGCGCGGCCGGGCGGCCGGTACCCGTGCCCGGCGGCATCCTGGAGACATGACGGATCTGGGTGGACGGCCGGACGGACTGCCGGAGGGGCGACCCGGGGGGAGGCCTCGGGGGCGGACCCGGGGACGGAGCGGTGGACGGCTCGGTGGACCTTCCGGGGGCGTGCCGGACGGGCTTCCCGAGGGGGCACCGGAAGGGCTCCCGGAGAGGCTGCGGTCCGAGCTGGTCGAGGCCGTGCGCGGCGAGGTCTCCTTCGACGCCACGGCACGGGCGCTGACCACCATGGACGCCTCCAACTACCGGCGCGTACCGCTCGGCGTCGTGGCCCCGCGCGACGCCGACGACGTGACCGCGGTTCTCGCGGTGTGCCGCGCCCACGGGGTGCCGGTCGTGCCGCGCGGCGGCGGCACCTCGATCGCCGGACAGGCCACGGGCACCGGAGTCGTCCTGGACTTCACCCGCCACATGAACCGGATCGTCGCGCTCGACCCGGACGCGCGTACGGCCGTCGTCCAGCCCGGTGCCGTCCTCGACCGCCTCCAGGAAGCCGCCGCCCCGCACGGCCTGCGCTTCGGCCCCGACCCCTCCACCCACAGCCGCTGCACCCTCGGCGGAATGATCGGCAACAACTCCTGCGGCTCCCACTCGGTCGCCTGGGGCACCACGGCGGACAACGTGCGGGAACTGTCGGTCGTCGGCGCGCGCGGGCAGTCGTTCCGCCTCGGCCGGGACGGACAGGGCGCCCCGGACGGCCTCCAGGCCCTGGTCGAGAGCGAGTTGGCGCTGCTGAGGACCGGCTTCCCGGACCTCCCGCGACGGATCTCCGGGTACGCCCTCGACGCGCTCCTGCCCGAGCGGGGCGCGGACGTGGCCCGCGCCTTCTGCGGCTCCGAGGGCACCTGGGGCGTCCTCACCGAAGCGGTCGTACGACTGGTCGAGGCCCCCCGCGCGCGGGCCCTGGCCGTCCTCGCCTACCCCGACGAGAGCGCGGCGGCCGACGCCGCCGCCGGTCTGCTGCCGCACCGGCCGCTGACCGTGGAGGGGATGGCCGCCGATCTCGTACGCGCCGACGCGGGACTGCCGCGCGGCGGGGCCTGGCTGTTCGTGGAGACGGGCGGCGGGTCACCGGCGGAGGCACGCGCGCGTGCGGACGCGATCGTGCGGGCGGCGGACGTACGGGCCGCCCTGGTGGTCACCGATCCGGCGGGGCAGCGGGCGCTGTGGCGGCTGCGGGAGGACGCGAGCGGCACGGCGACCCGGATGCTCGCCCCCGAGAACGGCTCCCCGCCCGGCCGGGGCCGCGGCCCCGGCGGCGAGGCATGGCCCGGCTGGGAGGACTGCGCCGTGCCGCCCGCCCGGCTGGGCGCCTACCTCCGCGACTTCCGGCGCCTGCTCGCGGACCACGGGCTGCGCGGCACGCCGTACGGGCACTTCGGCGACGGTTGCATCCACGTCCGGATCGACTTCGACCTGATCTCCCCGGTGGGCGTCGCCCGCTTCCGCCGCTTCTCGGAGGAGGTCGCCCGCCTCGTCGTCTCCCACGGCGGCTCCCTGTCCGGCGAGCACGGGGACGGGCAGGCGCGCGCGGAACTGCTGCCGGAGATGTACGGCGCCGGGATGGTCCGCCTCTTCGAACGGGCGAAGGACCTCTGGGACCCGGACGGCCTGCTCAACCCCGGCATGCTCGTCCGCCCGCACCGGCTGGACGAGAACCTGCGGTTCGCGGTGCTGCCGCACCGCCCGGTGGACGTGGAGTTCGGTTACCCGGCGGACGGCGGGGACTTCTCGGCGGCGGTGCGCCGCTGCGTGGGCGTCGCCAAGTGCCGTACGGCCTCCGTGCCGGGCGGCGCGGAGGTCATGTGTCCCTCCTTCCGCGCGACCGGCGAGGAGGCGCACTCCACGCGCGGGCGGGCCCGGCTGCTGCACGAGATGCTGGCCGGCGAGATCGTCACCGACGGATGGCGTTCGACGGAGGTCCGCGACGCGCTGGACCTGTGCCTGTCGTGCAAGGGATGCAGGTCCGACTGCCCGGTCGGCGTCGACATGGCCACCTACAAGGCGGAGTTCCTCCACCACCACTACGCGGGCCGCCGCCGCCCCGCCGCGCACTACACCATGGGCCGGCTGCCGGCCTGGCTCGCGGCGGTCACCCGCACCCGCTCGGCACGGCTCGTCAACTCCCTCGCGGCCCTGCGCCCGCTGGCCGCCCTCGCCAAGCGCCTGGGCGGCATCGCGCCCGAACGGGAGATCCCACGCCTGGCGCCGGAGACGTTCAGCCAGTGGTGGTCGAGACGGTTCCGGGACCGCGTACGGGCGTACGTGCGCCGGGGACGCGAGGGCCGGGCCGGGGAGCGACGGAACGCGGACGAGCTGTTCCCGGGCTTCGGCGGGAAGACGGTCCTCGTATGGCCGGACACCTTCACCGAACACCTGGCACCGTCCGTCGGACGCGCGGCCGTGCGGGTACTGGAGGCCGCGGGACTGGCCGTGCTGCTGCCCCCGCGGACGGCGATGCGGCACGGGCCCATCGGCGACGGGGTCACCCGGGGCCCCCTCCGCCTCAGCACACTGCTGCCGCGCCGCCGCCGGCGCGTCTGCTGCGGACTGACGTACGTCTCGACCGGCCAGCTCGACCGCGCCCGCACCGTGCTCCGCCGCACCCTCGACCTCATGGAGCCCTACCTCGACCTGGAGGACCTCTCGGTCGTCGTCCTGGAGCCGAGCTGCGCCGCCGCGCTGCGCACGGACCTCCCCGAGCTGCTGCACGACGACCCGCGCGCGGCGCGGCTGGCGGCGGCGGTGGTGACCTTCGCGGAGGCACTGGAACGGCACGCTCCGGGCTGGACGCCGCCCCGCGTCGACCGCCCGGCCGTCGGCCAGACGCACTGCCACCAGCACGCGGTCCTGGGCGACGCCGCCGAACGCCGGCTGCGCGACGCGGCCGGTCTGACCGGCACCCTCGCCGGGGGCTGCTGCGGCCTCGCGGGCAATTTCGGCTTCGAGAAGGGCCATGAGGAGGTGTCGAAGGCCTGCGCCGAGGAACAGCTGCTCCCGGCCGTCCGGGCGGCCGACGACACCGCGGTGATCCTCGCCGACGGCTTCTCCTGCCGCACCCAGCTGGCCCACCTGACCGACCGGCGCGGCCGCCACCTGGCGGAGGTACTGGCAGAGGCCCTGGAGAACGGTTCGCGGGGCGGCGGGCCAGCGGGATCCGCGTAAGTACACCGATGTTCGACCGCTATCCGTCCAGGTTCGCCTTGAGGCCCTTGGCCTTCCCGCGGCCCACCTGGGTGCGCACCGCGCCCATGCTCGCCGCGATGACCAGGGCGATGGCCAGGGACTCGGTGAGGGAGAGGGCCTGATCCAGGACGAGGAAGCCGGCGGTGGCGGCCACGGCCGGTTCCAGGCTCATCAGGATGGCGAAGGTGGCGGCGGGGAGGCGGCGCAGGGCGAGGAGTTCGAGGGTGTAGGGGAGGACCGAGGAGAGCATGGCCACCGCGGCTCCCAGGGCGACCGTCGTCGGGACGAGGAGCTTCGAGCCCGACTCGACGATCCCGAGCGGCAGGAACACCACCGCCGCCACCACCATGGCCAGGGCGAGGCCGTCGGCCTGGGGGAAGCGTCTGCCCGTCCGCGCGCTGAAGATGATGTACGCCGCCCACATGGCGCCCGCGCCCAGGGCGAAGGCGACACCCGCGGGGTCGAGGCTGCTGAAGCCTCCGCCGCCGCCGAGCAGGAAGACGCCGCCGAGGGCGAGGCCCGCCCAGAGCAGGTTCACGGCGCGGCGGGAGGTGAGGACGGAGAGGGCGAGCGGGCCGAGCACTTCGAGCGTGACCGCCGTGCCGAGCGGGATGCGGGCGACCGCCTGGTAGAAGAGGCCGTTCATCGCGGCCATGGTGAAGCCGAAGACGACCACCGTGTTCCAGTCGGCGCGCGAGTGTCCGCGCACCTTCGGACGGCAGACCAGCAGCAGCACGATCGCGGCCACCACCAGTCGCAGCGTCACCACGCCGAGGGCGCCCACCCTGGGCATCAGGCTCACCGCGAGAGCTCCGCCGAACTGCACGGAGATCCCTCCGGCGAGCACCAGGCCCACGGGTCCGAGGGCACCACGCCGACCGGAACCGTCCGCCGTGGGCGCACCGGCCGCGGGCACGGGCGCCAGGGCGGGGGCGGCCGAGGCCGGGGAGGACGGGGCGGCGCTGGGGGTGTTCACGGGACCTTCCAGGGGATCGGCGCGTTCGTTCATCATGCTGCACCTGCCAGTCCAGAGTAATGGACTCGGTCAGGCGTGTGAACTCGTTATGCAACTGTCTCAAAGAATGGCCCGGGTCGCCCGAGGAGGCGCGTGCCCGCGCCGGACGTCCGGGCCCCGTCCGGCACGCCGCACGTACCGTCGCCGGGTGGGACCGCGGGGCGGCGGCTTAGGGGCGGCGGCTTCCGTTCCGGACCGCGCCCCGGCGTCCGCCTGAATTAATGCAAGCATGCTTGCTTGTTTCTTCCGGCGCTGCCATGCTCCGTGCCACACACCGTCGTGTCCCGAGGGGAGCGCATCGTGTCCGACGCGTCGTCCGTGGTCTCCGTGATCGACGATCTGCACCGGGAGAGTGAGGAACTCGACCGGCTGGTAGGGGAGTTGGGCGAGGGACAGTGGGCCCTCGGCACGCCCGCCGCGGGCTGGACCGTCGCCCACCAGATCGCGCATCTCGCCTGGACCGACCGGTCCGCCCTGCTCGCCGTCACCGACGCCGAGGCCTTCGCGAAGGAGGTCGAGAAGGCGCTCGCCTCTCCCGACGGCTTCGTCGACGAGGGCGCGGACGAGGGCGCCGCACAGCCGCCCGCCCGGCTGCTGGCCGGCTGGCGCGAAGGACGGACCGCCCTGGAGACGGCCCTGCGCGCGGCACCCGCCGGAACCCGGTTCCCCTGGTACGGCCCGCCCATGTCGGTCGCCTCCATGGCTACCGGGCGCCTCATGGAGACCTGGGCCCACGGACAGGACGTGGCCGACGCTCTGGGTGTGGTGCGCCCACCCACCGACCGGCTCAAGCATGTGGCCCGAATCGGCGTACGGGCCCGTGGCTTCGCCTTCATCGTGCACGGCCTCACCGCACCCGCCGAGGAGTTCCGCGTGGAACTCCAAGGCCCCTCCGGCGAGCTGTGGACCTACGGCCCGGCCGACGCCCCGCAGCGTGTCACCGGCCCCGCCCTCGACTTCTGCCTGCTGGTGACCCAGCGCGCCCACCGCGCCGATCTCGCCGTACGGGCGGAGGGCCCCGACGCCGACCGCTGGCTGGACATCGCGCAGGCCTTCGCCGGTCCGCCGGGTGCCGGGCGGGAGCCCAAGGAGGCCGGCCGGTGACCGGGGAGCAAGGAGGCCGGCCGGTGACCGGGGGAGCCGCGACCCCGGCCCGCCCGCTGCGCATCGGCAACGCCTCCGGCTTCTACGGCGACCGCTTCGACGCGCTGCGCGAGATGCTCACCGGCGGCCCGCTCGACGTCCTGACCGGCGACTACCTCGCCGAACTGACCATGCTGATCCTCGGCCGCGACCGGCTGAAGGACCCCGGGCGCGGCTACGCCAAGACCTTCCTGCGCCAGCTGGAGGAGTGCCTCGGCCTCGCCCACGAGCGCGGCGTACGTCTCGTCACGAACGCGGGCGGCCTGAACCCGGCCGGACTCGCCGACGCCGTGCGGGAGCTGGCCGGCCGGCTCGGCATCCCGGCGCGCGTCGCCCATGTCGAGGGCGACGACCTCACGAACCCCCAAGCTCTCGGCCTCGCTCGACCAGGGGGGATCCCCGCCGGCACCCTCGCCGCGCACGCCTACCTGGGCGGGGCGGGCATCGCCGCCTGTCTGCGCGAGGGCGCGGACATCGTCGTCACCGGGCGCGTCACCGACGCCGCGCTGGTCACCGGGCCCGCCGTCGCCCACTTCGGCTGGGGGCCGGACGACCACGACCGGCTCGCGGGCGCCGTCGTCGCCGGGCACGTCCTGGAGTGCGGCACCCAGGCCACCGGCGGCAACTACGCCTTCTTCGCCGACCACGACCCGGCCCGGCTGCGCCACCCCGGCTTCCCGCTCGCCGAACTCCACGAGGACGGGTCGAGCGTCATCACCAAGCACGACGGCACCGGCGGCCTCGTCGACGTCGGCACGGTCACCGCGCAGCTCCTGTACGAGACGCAGGGCGCCCGGTACGCGGGGCCCGACGTCACCGCCCGCCTCGACACGGTCGCGCTCACCCAGGAGGGCCCGGACCGGGTGAGGATCGACGGCGTGCGCGGGGAGGCTCCGCCGCCGACCCTCAAGGTCGGCCTCAACCGGCTCGGCGGCTTCCGCAACGAGGTCGTCTTCGTCCTGACGGGGCTCGACATCGAATGCAAGGCGGAGCTCGTGCGGGCCCAGCTGGAGGCCGCCTTCGACACCGCCGAGTCCCGCCCGGCGGAGGTCCGCTGGGACCTCTCCCGCACCGACCACCCCGACGCCCCCACCGAGGAGACCGCGAGCGCCCTGCTCCGCCTCGTCGTGCGCGACCAGGACCAGAGGGCGGTCGGACGGGCGCTGAGCGGAGCCGCCGTGGAACTGGCGCTGGCGAGCTACCCCGGATTCCATGTGATGGCGCCGCCCGGCCCGGGCTCGCCCTACGGGGTCTTCGAGGACGTGTACGTCCCCCAGGACGCCGTGGATCATGTGGCGGTCCTCCACGACGGGCGCCGGGTCGCCGTGCCCCCGGCCCACGACACCCTCGTACCGGAAACCCCCGAAGAGCCGCCCCTGCCCGTGCCGTTGCCCGCGGGGCCGACCCGGCGGGCCCCGCTCGGACGGGTCGCGGGGGCGCGCAGCGGGGACAAGGGCGGGAACGCCAACGTCGGCGTCTGGGCGCGCACGGACGGCGCCTGGCGGTGGCTGGCCCATCACCTGACGACGGACACGTTCCGGAGTCTGCTGCCGGAGACCCGTGATCTGAAGGTCGTCCGTCACGTCCTTCCCAACCTCCGCGCCCTCAACTTCGTGGTCGAGGGGATCCTCGGCGAGGGCGTCGCCTCCCAGGCCCGCTTCGACCCCCAGGCCAAGGCCCTCGGCGAATGGCTGCGCTCCCGTCACCTGGATATCCCGGAGGCCCTGCTGTGACCGTGCTTTCCTCCGCGCTCGACATCAAGAGTCCCGAGTACGCGGCCCATCGCGAGGCCATGGTCGGCAAGCTCGCCGATCTGGAGTCCGAGCATGCCAAGGCGCTGGCGGGCGGCGGCGAGAAGTACGTCGCCCGGCACCGCGGACGCGGCAAGCTCCTGGCCCGTGAGCGGATCGAGCTGCTGCTCGACCCGGACACGCCCTTCCTGGAGCTGTCGCCGCTCGCGGCCTGGGGCAGCGACTACGCGGTGGGCGCCTCGCTCGTCACCGGGATCGGCGTCGTCGAGGGCGTCGAGTGCCTGATCACGGCGAACGACCCGACGGTGCGCGGCGGTGCCAGCAACCCGTGGAGCCTGAAGAAGGCGCTGCGGGCGAACGACATCGCGCTCGCGAACCGGCTTCCCTGTATCAGTCTGGTCGAGTCGGGCGGCGCGGATCTGCCGTCGCAGAAGGAGATCTTCATCCCCGGGGGTGCGATCTTCCGTGACATCACCCGGTTGTCGGCGGCGGGCATCCCCACGGTGGCCGTGGTCTTCGGGAACTCGACGGCCGGGGGCGCGTACGTCCCCGGCATGTCCGATCACGTGATCATGGTCAAGGAACGGGCGAAGGTCTTTCTCGGCGGGCCGCCGCTGGTGAAGATGGCCACGGGCGAGGAGAGCGACGACGAGTCGCTGGGCGGCGCCGAGATGCACGCGCGCGTGTCGGGCCTCGCGGACCACTTCGCCGTCGACGAGCGGGACGCGCTCCGGCAGGCCCGGCGGGTGGTCGCCCGTCTCAACCACCGCAAGGCGTACGGCGATCCCGCTCCGGCGGCGCCCCCGAAGTACGACGAGGACGAACTCCTGGGGATCGTCCCGGGCGATCTCAAGCATCCGTTCGATCCGCGTGAGGTCATCGCCCGGATCGTCGACGGCTCGGACTTCGACGAGTTCAAGCCGCTGTACGGGACGAGCCTGACCACCGGCTGGGCGAGCCTGCACGGCTATCCGGTCGGCATCCTCGCCAACGCCCAGGGCGTGCTGTTCAGCGCCGAGTCCCAGAAGGCCGCCCAGTTCATCCAGCTGGCCAACCAGCGCGACATCCCGCTGCTCTTCCTGCACAACACCACCGGCTACATGGTCGGCAGGGAGTACGAGCAGGGCGGCATCATCAAGCACGGCGCGATGATGATCAACGCGGTGAGCAACTCGCGGGTCCCGCATCTGTCGGTGCTGATGGGCGCCTCCTACGGCGCCGGCCACTACGGGATGTGCGGGCGCGCCTACGACCCCCGCTTCCTGTTCGCGTGGCCCAGCGCCAAGTCGGCCGTGATGGGACCGCAGCAGCTCGCGGGCGTCCTGTCGATCGTCGCCCGGCAGTCGGCCGCCGCGAAGGGGCAGCCCTACGACGACGACGCGGACGCGGCGCTGCGCGCCATGGTCGAGCAGCAGATCGAGTCCGAGTCGCTGCCGATGTTCCTGTCCGGGCGGCTGTACGACGACGGGGTCATCGACCCGCGCGACACCCGCACCGTCCTCGGCCTGTGCCTGTCCGCGATCCACACGGCGCCCTTCGAGGGCGCGCGCGGTGGCTTCGGCGTCTTCCGGATGTGAGGAATCACGTGATTTCGAGTCTGCTGGTCGCCAACCGGGGCGAGATCGCCTGCCGGGTCTTCCGTACCTGTCGCGAGGCGGGGGTGCGCACCGTCGCGGTGTATTCCGACGCGGACGAGAACGCCCTGCACGCGCGGGTGGCGGACGCGGCGGTGCGGTTGCCGGGCGCGGCGCCCTCGGAGACGTATCTGCGGGGCGAGCTGATCGTGCGGGCCGCGCTGGACGCGGGCGCGGACGCCGTGCACCCGGGGTACGGGTTCCTGTCGGAGAACGCCGGTTTCGCGCGGGCGGTGATCGACGCGGGGCTGGTGTGGGTCGGTCCGTCGCCGGAGGCGATCGAGGCGATGGCCTCCAAGACCCGTGCGAAGAAGCTGATGGGACTCGCCCCGCTGGAGCGGGTCACCGCGGCGGACCTGCCGGTGCTGGTCAAGGCGGCCGCGGGCGGCGGCGGGCGCGGGATGCGGATCGTCCGCGAACTGGCCGACCTCGACGCCGAGCTGGAGGCGGCCCGCGCGGAGGCCCTGAGCGCCTTCGGGGACGGGGAGGTGTTCGTCGAGCCGTACGTGGAGGGCGGCCGGCACGTCGAGGTGCAGATCCTGGCCGACGCGCACGGCACGGTCTGGCCGCTGGGCACGCGGGACTGTTCCCTCCAGCGGCGTCATCAGAAGGTCATCGAGGAGGCGCCGGCTCCCGGGCTCGACGACGAGCTCACACGGACGCTGTACGACCTGTCCGTGCGGGCCGCCCGCGCGGTGGACTACGTCGGCGCCGGCACGGTCGAGTTCCTGGTCGCCGACGGCACGGCGCACTTCCTGGAGATGAACACCCGTCTCCAGGTCGAGCACCCGGTGACGGAGGCGGTGTTCGGGGTCGATCTGGTGGCCCTGCAGCTCCGGGTCGCGGAGGGGGAGCGGCTGGAGAGCGACCCCCCGCGCGCGCGGGGCCACGCGGTGGAGGCCCGGCTGTACGCGGAGGACCCGGCGGGCGCGTGGGCGCCGCAGACGGGCACGCTGCACCGGATCGCCGTCCCGGACGGCGTGCGGCTGGACACGGGTTTCACCGACGGGGACGGCGTCGGCATCCACTACGACCCGATGCTCGCGAAGGTCGTCGCGCACGCCGGAACGCGCGCGGAGGCCCTGCGGAAACTGTCCGGCGCGCTGGAGCGGGCCACGATCCACGGGCCGGTCACCAACAGGGATCTCCTCGTGCGGTCGCTGCGGCACGAGGAGTTCGCCGGGGCCCGGATGGACACGGGCTTCTACGACCGGCACCTCGCCGCGCTGACCGAGCCCGCTCCCGATCCGTACGCCCCGCTGGCCGCCGCTCTGGCCGACGCGCACGGCCGTTCGCGGTTCGGCGGCTGGCGGAACCTGGCGTCGCAGCCGCAGACCAAGCGCTATCTGATGCACGGCGCCGAGCACGAGGTCACCTACCGGCACACTCGTGCGGGGCTCGCGGCCGACGGGGTGCGGGTGGCGCACGCCGACGCGGACCGTGTCGTCCTCGAAGTGGACGGCGTACGGCGGACGTTCGAGGTCGCGCGGTACGCCGACGGCCAGGTCTTCGTGAACGCCACCGCGCTGACCGCGCTGCCCCGCTTCCCCGATCCGGCCGCGGACCGGGCTCCCGGTTCGCTGCTCGCGCCGATGCCGGGCACCGTCGTCCGGGTCGCCGAGGGACTGGCCGAGGGTGCCGTCGTGCGGGCGGGCGAACCCCTGCTGTGGCTGGAGGCGATGAAGATGGAGCACAGGATCTCCGCGCCGACGACAGGAACGCTCAGCGCCCTGCACGCCGTCGTCGGGCAGCAGGTCGAGGTGGGCGCGCTGCTGGCCGTCGTACAGGAGGCGGCAGCGCGGGAACCGGTGCCGCGGGAGCAGGCCGCGCAGGAGCAGACCGCGCAGGATCAGGCACCGCGGGACGACGCCCGGTGAGAACGCGCCCGGTGCCGGGGCGCCGGGCCGCACCACCGCGCGGACCTGAGCCGCGCGGGCGCGAACAGCCAGGTACAGGCCGCACTTTCCGTTCCGAACCTCCGAACCTCCGTACCGAGGAGCCGTCATGAGTCCTGTCACAGAGACCGACGAACACAAGGCGCTGCGTTCCGCGGTCGCCGCTCTAGGCAAGCGCTACGGCCGCGAGTACCTCACCAAGGCCGTCGCCGAGGGCGGCCACCCCGACGAGCTCTGGTCCGAGGCGGGCAAGCTCGGCTACCTGGGGGTGAACCTCCCGGAGGAGTACGGCGGCGGAGGCGGCGGCATCGCGGAACTGTCGATCGTGCTGGAGGAGTTGGGCGCGGCGGGCTGCCCGCTGCTGATGCTCGTCGTCTCGCCCGCCATCTGCGGCACGGTCATCGCCCGCTTCGGGACCGAGGAGCAGAAGCGGCGGTGGCTGCCGGGCCTCTCGGACGGCACCCGCACCATGGCGTTCGGCATCACCGAGCCCGACGCCGGCTCCAACTCGCACCGGATCACCACCACGGCCCGCCGTGACGGCACCGACTGGGTCCTGAACGGCCGCAAGGTGTTCATCTCCGGCGTCGACATCGCCGACGCCACGCTCATCGTGGGCCGCACGGAGGACGCGCGCACGGGCAGCCTCAAGCCCTGCCTGTTCATCGTCCCGCGCGACACCGAGGGTTTCGGGCGGCGGCAGATCGACATGGAACTGGCCAGCGCCGAGAAGCAGTTCGAGCTCACCCTGGACGACGTACGGCTGCCGGCCGACGCGCTCGTGGGTGGGGGCCCCTCCCACGCTTTCGGCAGTGGGGGAGAGGACGCGGGGCTGCTGCAACTGTTCGCCGGGCTCAACCCGGAGCGCGTGATGACGGCCGCGTTCGCGATCGGCATGGGCCGTTTCGCGCTCGCCAAGGCCGTCGGGTACGCGCGGGAGCGCACCGTCTGGAAGGCGCCGATCGGCGCGCACCAGGCCATCGCGCACCCGCTGGCGCAGGCCCACATCGAACTCGAACTGGCCCGGCTGATGATGCAGAAGGCGGCGTTCCTGTACGACTCGGGGGACGACATCGGGGCCGGGGAGGCCGCCAACATGGCCAAGTACGCGGCGGGGGAGGCCTGCGTACGGGCCGTCGACCAGGCCGTGCACACCCTCGGCGGCAACGGCCTCACGCGGGAGTTCGGCCTCGCCTCGCTGATTACGGCGGCGCGCGTGTCTCGTATCGCGCCGGTGAGCAGGGAGATGATTCTCAACTACGTCTCCCACCAGACCCTGGGTCTGCCCAAGTCGTACTGACCGCTCTAGGAGGAACCGTGTTCCGCAGCGAGTACGCCGATGTACCGGCCGTCGAGGAACCCATCCACGACGCCGTCCTGGGCCACGCCGCCGAGCGCGGCGACACACCCGCGCTCGTCGACGGCGTCGACGGGACCACGCTCACCTACGCCCAACTCGACCTGTTCCACCGGCGACTGGCCGCCGCGCTGGCCGAGGCGGGGCTGCGCAAGGGCGATGTGCTGGCCCTGCACAGCCCGAACACCATCGCCTTCCCGACGGTCTTCTACGGGGCCACGCGCGCCGGGGCGTCGGTCACGACGGTGCACCCGCTCGCCACTCCGGAGGAGTTCGCCAAACAGCTGCGGGACTCCTCGGCCCGCTGGATCGTGACCGTCTCGCCCCTGCTGGACGCGGCCCGGCAGGCCGCCGAACTCGCGGGCGGGGTACGGGAGATCTTCGTGTGCGACCCGGCACCCGGACACCGTTCGCTGGCCGACCTGCTGAGCGGTTCCGCCCCCGAACCGCAGGTCGACATCGACCCCGTGGAGGACGTGGCGGCGCTCCCGTACTCCTCGGGCACCACCGGCGTCCCCAAGGGCGTGATGCTCACCCACCGCTCCATAGCCACCAATCTCGCGCAGCTCTCGCCGGCCATGCCGATGGGCCCCGGCGACCGCATCCTCGCCGTGCTGCCGTTCTTCCACATCTACGGGCTGACGGCCCTGATGAACGCGCCCCTGAGGCAGGGCGCCACCGTCGTCGTCCTGCCCCGCTTCGAACTCGACACGTTCCTGGCCGCCATCCAGGAACACCGCATCACCGGCCTGTACGTGGCGCCGCCGATCGTCCTCGCGCTCGCCAAGCATCCGGCGGTCGCCGAGTACGACCTGTCGTCCCTGGAATACATCATCTGTTCGGCCGCGCCCCTGGACGCGTCGCTCGCTGCCGCGTGCTCGGCACGGCTGGGGCTGCCGCCGGTGGGCCAGGCGTACGGCATGACGGAGCTGTCGCCCGGCACCCACGTCGTCCCGCTGAACGCCCAGGACGTGCCCCCGGGGACCGTCGGCAAGCTCGTGGCGGGCACCGAGATGCGCATCGTCTCCCTCGACGACCCGGGCAAGGACCTGGGCGTCGGAGAGCCCGGCGAGATCGTCGTCCGGGGTCCCCAGGTCATGAAGGGCTATCTGGGCCGCCCCGACGCGACCGCCGCGATGATCGACCCGGACGGCTGGCTGCACACCGGGGACGTCGGCCGCGTGGACGCCGACGGCTGGCTGTTCGTCGTGGACCGGGTCAAGGAACTCATCAAGTACAAGGGCTTCCAGGTCGCCCCCGCCGAGCTGGAGGCGCTGCTGCTCACCCACCCCGGCATCGCCGACGCCGCCGTCGTCGGGGCCTACAACGAGGACCACAACGAAGTCCCGCACGCCTTCGTGGTGCGCCAGCCCGCCGCCGCCGACCTGTCCGAGGGAGAGGTGATGATGCACGTCGCCGAGCGCGTCGCCCCGTACAAGCGGGTCCGACTCGTCACCTTCATCGACGCCGTCCCGAGGGCGGCCTCCGGGAAGATCCTGCGCCGGGAACTGCGAGGCCGTTCATGACCGTCGTCCGCACGGCGCGGGAGCGCGCCGTCACCACCCTCACCCTCGACTCGCCGGCCAACCGCAACGCCCTGTCGGCCGCCCTCGTGGGCGAGCTGGCCGACGCGCTCACCCGCTGCGGCAAGGACGACGAGACCCGCGCGGTCGTCCTGACCCACACCGGGAACACCTTCTGCGCGGGCGCCGACCTGCGCGAACCGCCGCATCCGGACGCCTTCGTCGGGCTGCTGCGGCAGATCGTCGAGCTGCGCAGACCCGTCGTGGCCCGGGTGACCGGGCACGTCCGGGCGGGCGGCCTCGGCCTGCTCGGGGCCTGCGACATCGCGGTGGCCGGCCCGGAGGCGAGCTTCGCCTTCACGGAGGTACGCATCGGGGTCGCCCCCGCCGTGATCTCGCTCCCCCTGCTGCCGCGCACCGACCCGCGCGCCCTCGCCCGCTACTACCTCACCGGCGAGCGCTTCGACACCGCCGAGGCGGTCCGCACGGGGCTCCTGACGGCGGCCGGCGAGGACGTGGACGCCGTACTCGCGCCCGTTCTGGACGGACTGCGCCGGTCGTCCCCGCAAGGCCTCGCCGAGACGAAGGAGCTGCTCACGGCTAAGGTGCTGGAGGCCTTCGACCGGGACGCGGCGGACCTGACCGCGCTCTCGGCCCGGCTGTTCTCCTCCGCGCAGGCCCGCGAGGGGATGACGGCCTTCCTCGAACGACGGGATCCCGCATGGGTGGTGTGAGCGCGACGGAGCACGCGGCACGTACTCCGCACGTCCCCAAACAGGACCGCAGCCGGGCCACCCGGCAGCGGCTCCTGGCCGCCGCCGTGGCCTGTCTCGCCGAACACGGCTGGGCGGGCTCCACGGTCTCCGTCGTCGCCGAGCGCGCCGGGGTGTCCCGGGGCGCGGCCCAGCACCACTTCCCCACCCGTGAGGACCTCTTCACCGCGGCGGTCGAATACGTCGCCGAGGAACGCTCCACCGCCCTGCGCGCCCTGTTCCCGGACGGCCCCGCCGACCGGCGTGTCGTCGTCGCGGCCCTCGTCGGCCTCTACACCGGGCCGCTGTTCCGGGCCGCCCTGCACCTGTGGGTCGCGGCCTCCAACGAGCACCCGCTCCGTTCCCGGGTGACCGAACTGGAAGCCCGCGTAGGCCGCGAGAGCCACCGCATCGCGGTGGACCTGCTGGGCGCGGACGAGTCCCGGCCCGGGGTGCGCGAGACGGTGCAGGGACTGCTCGACATGGCGCGCGGGCTCGGCCTCGCGAACCTGCTCACCGATGACGCGGCGCGCCGGGAGCGGGTCGTGGCGCAGTGGGGCGCGATCGTGGAGGAGGCGCTGGGCTGAGCGAGCCGGGGGCCGGACGCCCGGGGGCGGGCGGCGGCCGGGGCCGGCACCGCTCGCCGGTCAGGGGCTGAGCCGCTCGATCCGCCAGCTGCCGTCCGCCTCGGCCGCGTAGCGGAGCCGGTCGTGGAGGCGGTTCTCGCGGCCCTGCCAGAACTCGACCGTCCGCGGGGCGATCCGGAAGCCTCCCCAGTGCGGCGGCACCGGCACCTGTTCGCCCTCCGGATAGCGCTCGCTCAGCTCCGCGTACGAGGCGTCCAGTTCGGCGCGCGAGGAGATGACCGTGGACTGCGTGCTCGCCCAGGCGCCGAGCTGGGAGCCGTGCGGGCGGGTGCGGAAGTACGCGGCGGTCTCGTCCCGGCCGGTGCGTCGCGCCGTCCCGGTGACGATGACCTGCCGGGCCATCGGGTGCCACGGGAAGAGCAGCGAGATGTACGGGTTGCGGGCCAGCTCCAGGGCCTTGCGCGAGTCGTAGTTGGTGTAGAAGACGAAGCCCTGCTCGTCGTACTGCTTGAGCAGCACGGTGCGCGAGCTGGGCCGGCCCTCGGCGTCCGCCGTGGAGACGACCATCGCGTTCGGCTCGTGCACGAAGCCGTGCACCGCGGCCTGCGCCGCCTGCTTGAACCAGCGGGAGAACTGGTCCATGGGGTGCGCGGCGAGATCGCTCTCGTCGAGGCCCTCGGCGCGGTAGTGGGCCCGCATGGCGGCGGGGTCGGCGGCGATTTCCTCGTCCGCGGCCTCGGCGGCCTCGGCCGCGCGCCGGATGAGGGGCTCGGTCGTGGATTCGTCCGGGAAACGATCGGTCACGCCGTCATCCTGCCGTATCCGTGCCCGCTCCCGCGGGCGGGTGTCCTTCGTCACGCAGTGGCACTCAGTGCCGCGCACTCTCCCCAAAGGTGGCACTCGGAGATATCGTGCTGCTGCCGTTCCGGTTGGATGACCGGCCGCACGGGGCATCACCGGAGTGACCGTTTCGGACCGCGAGTCGGCGGAGATCTTTCGAAGACCATTCGAGAGTCTTCGGAGAACGACCGTGGAACCGGCTCGCGAACCGCACGATCGTCGACCGTCACCCCTGATAGGGCACAGGGTCACCGAGATCCCACAACATCATTTGTCGTACACATCACGAGGAGCCGCCTGATGTCCGACTTCGTACCCGGACTCGAAGGAGTCGTCGCGTTCGAGACGGAGATCGCCGAACCGGATAAGGAGGGCGGCGCCCTCCGGTACCGGGGCGTCGACATCGAGGACCTCGTCGGCCATGTCTCCTTCGGGAATGTCTGGGGACTCCTCGTCGACGGAGCCTTCAATCCCGGCCTGCCGCCCGCCGAGCCGTTCCCGATCCCCGTCCACTCCGGTGACATCCGTGTCGACGTGCAGTCCGCGCTCGCCATGCTCGCCCCGGTCTGGGGCCTCAAACCCCTCCTCGACATCGACGAGCGAGAGGCCCGCGAGGACCTCGCCCGCGCCGCCGTCATGGCGCTGTCGTACGTCGCCCAGTCCGCCCGCGGGCAGGGTCTGCCGATGGTCCCGCAGAACGAGATCGACAAGGCCCACTCCGTCGTCGAACGGTTCATGATCCGCTGGCGCGGCGAGCCCGACCCCAAGCATGTCGCCGCCGTCGACGCCTACTGGACCTCCGCCGCCGAGCACGGCATGAACGCCTCCACCTTCACCGCGCGCGTGATCGCCTCGACGGGCGCGGACGTCGCCGCCGCGCTCTCCGGCGCCGTGGGAGCCATGTCGGGCCCGCTGCACGGAGGCGCCCCCTCCCGCGTCCTCGGCATGATCGAGGAGATCGAACGCACCGGGGACGCCGACGCCTACGTCCGCCACGCCCTCGACAAGGGTGAACGCCTGATGGGCTTCGGCCACCGCGTGTACCGCGCCGAGGACCCGCGCGCGCGGGTGCTGCGCCGCACCGCGCGCGAGCTCGGCGCCCCCCGCTTCGAGATCGCCGAAGCCCTGGAGAAGGCCGCTCTCGCCGAGCTCCACGCCCGCCGCCCGGACCGTGTCCTCGCGACGAACGTCGAGTTCTGGGCGGCCATCGTCCTCGACTTCGCCGAGGTCCCGGCCCACATGTTCACGTCCATGTTCACGTGTGCCCGTACCGCGGGCTGGTCGGCGCACATCCTGGAACAGAAGCGCACGGGCCGCCTGGTGCGCCCCTCCGCGCACTACGTGGGCCCCGGCTCGCGCGGCCCCCAGGAGATCGAGGGATACGGGGACATCGCCCACTGACCCCCGTACGCCGGTCATCACGCGGGAGTGAGCAGCTCCGCGTGATGACGGGCGGCGACCAGCGGGTGCGCCCGCAGCTTGCCCTTCAGCTCGTTGAAGCCGTACTCGGCGAAGAGCGGATTCGACGGATCGTCGGTGACGCCGGGCGCGGCGGAGGCGTGCGGGAACGGCAGCGGCTCGACCCGGGCGTCGAGGCGGGGGTTGTAGAAGAACGGCACCGAGAACCGCTCGGTGGCCCCGGCCGGGCTCACCACCCGGTGGTTGGTCGCCACGAGATACCCGTTGGTGGCGACCTCCAGGAGCTCACCCAGGTTGACCACGAAGGCGCCCGGCAGCGGCGGCACGTCGTGGAAGCGGCCGTCCTCGCGTTGCACCTGGAGCCCGCCGACCTGATCCTGGAGCAGCAGCGTCAGGAATCCGTAGTCCTTGTGCGCTCCCACGCCCTGGTCGGCACCGTCGCCCGCGCTCCCCGGATACCGCACCAGCTTCAGATGCGGGTGGGCCCGCTCGCCGAAGACCGGGTCGTAGAAGCCGGCCGGAGCCCCGATCGCGGTCAGCAGCTCGCGCAGCAGCCGTGCCGCGACCGTGCTCAGCCGTTCGATCCAGGCCAGCGCCGCCGTCCGCAGTTCCGGCAGCGCGGCCGGCCACTGGTTCGGCCCCTCCAGCCACCAGTACGCGGGCTCGCCGGGACCGGGTGTCCGCGCGGCCCGCTCGGCCCCGATGTCGAGCTGGTCCCGCCAGTCCCGGCTGCCGCCGGTCCGCTCGTCACCCGTCCGCGTGTACCCGCGGAAGTGCGGCGAGCCGATGTTGTCGATGGCCAGCCGGTCGGCCTCGGGGAGCGCGAAGAACCGGTGCATGGCCCGCAGCAGCGCGCCGGTCTCGGCCTCGCTCACCCCGTGCCCGATGAGCTGGAAGAACCCCACGTCGTGGGCGGCGCTGTGCAACTGCGCGTGCAGCAGCGCTCGCGCCTGGGGGCCGCGGTCGGCGGCGGAGAGATCGATGATCGGAAGCTGCTGGTACGAGGGGAACCGCTGCCCGCTCGGGGCAGGCGTGGAAGACGTGTTCGTCGTCATGAGATGCGTCCGCGGGGTGTACGGGTGCCCGGGCGGCCGCCAGGGGTGGGGCGGGGGCCACGGGTGCCAGATGGAGGAGAGAAGCGGTGCGAAGGGGGCCGGTCAGGCTGAGCGCCGACAGCCCATGCTCGTGACGCGCACGAAATCCACGTGGCGGCGTCGAACGAGCATCGGAGGCATGGGCACAGGATACTGCCGCCCCCGCGATCCTCCTGTGACCCGGGTCACTCCGGCCGAACGCTCCCCCGGGCCGAACACCGCACACGCAGACGACCCGCGAGCTCGGGTCCCTCCGCCGTGAGGCGAAGGAGCCGGCCGGACGCACCGGCGAGCTCGCGGGTCGGGTGACTGCGTTGGATTGGGCCGGCTGCATGCGCATCGCGCATGCCGGTCCGGCGCCGAACCGAGTCCGACAACGGGCCGTCAGCCCGCAGTCACCTCGTATGTCCGGGTTTCCGTCATGAGCCGAACCACCTCCTCTCCTACGTGGGCAGCACTCTATGAAGACATCCGGGGAGCCTCAAGCGATTTACGGAGAGGGGAGCGGGACGGGTGCTCGTGGGGCGGACGGGGCGAAAATCCGGCGTACAACGATTTCGTCCAATCTTCGGGGAACGAGGTGTGGGCTGGGTCACGTTCGAGTTGAATGGAGACCAGTGAGCGAACTGTCGCGCCGTACACACGGACGCAGCCTGCAGGGGGTCCAGGTGAGTGCTTCCCGGCGTAGTGGGACCACCGAGCTGGGGCCGGACGAGCCCGAGCCGGATGGTTCCGATCTGCTTGCCGCGCTGCTGGACGGCATGGACGCGGCCCTGTGCGCCTTCGACGCCGACGGGACCGTGACGCACTGGAACCGCGAGGCCGAGCGCATTCTCGGGTGGACGGCGGCCGAGGCCGTGGGGCGGCACGGCTTCGCCGGCTGGGCCGTGCGGACCGCGGACGCCGAAGAGGTCGAGGCCCGGCTGATGTCAACGATGGAGGCCCCAGGCCGCCAGGTGCACGAGTTCGCCCTCCTGACAAAGGACGGCGGCCGCGTCCTCGTCCGCACCCAGTCCGCCGCCGTCCGCGGCCCGGACGGCAAACCCGCCGGGGTGTACTGCGCCTTCAGCGAGGTGCACGCCCAGATCGACCTCGAACGGTCCATAGCCCTGAGCGAGGCGCTGTTCGAGGACGCCAGCTGGGGCGTGGTGCTGGTCGACGCCGACCTGCGGCCCGCCGTGGTCAACGCGCACGCCGCGAAGGCACTCGGGACCGGACGCACCTCCGTTCTCGGCCGCCCCCTGGGGGAGCTGCTCTCCCAGGGCGTCGAGGAACTGGAGAGCGCCTTCACCCACGTCCTGTCCGAGGGCGCGCCGCCCGCGCCCGCGGAGTTGTGGGTGAGCGTGCGCACGCCGGAGGGCGAGAAGCGCCGGTGCTGGCGCAGCGGCTTCCTGCGGCTCGCCTCGCCGCTCGCCGAGGAACCCGTACCCCTGGGTGTCGGCTGGCTCTTCCAGGACGTGACCGAGGCCAAGCAGACCGAGCAGGAGGCGGCGCTGCTGCGCTTCCGCGCCAACCAGCTGCACCGCGCGGCGCGGGCCGCCGCGGAGTGCGAGGACCCGGGCGAGGCCGCCACCGTCCACCTCGACTTCGCCCTCGCGGGCTTCGCCGACCACGCCCTGGTCGACCGGGTGACCGGGGGCCGGCTCGTGGACGGGGAGGGGCCCGTACGGCTCGTCCGGACCGTCGCCACCCCCGCCGGGGCACCCGGGCCGAGCATCCTCACCGGCAAGGCCGGACTGCCCGTGCGCTACGCCGAGGGGCACCCCGCGCTGCAGTGCGTGGAACGCGCCGGGTCGGTACGGGCCGACGCGGGCGCGGCCGACGCCGAGCAGGCGCGCGAGTGGGCTCTCGCCCGCCAGTGGCCGCGCGACGCCGTGCACGCCCTGTGCGCGGTGCTGCGCAGCCGCGGGCGGACGCTGGGAGTCGTGACGTTCCTGCGGAGCGCGGGGCGCAGCAGGTTCGAGCGCACGGACGCGATGTACGCGGAGGACGTGGCCGTACGGATCGCGATGGCGCTGGACCTGGAGGAGCTGACGGGACGGCCCTGAGGCCGCCCCCGGGACGCGAACTCCTCGCGGCCTCCCCCTGGACCGTCGGGCCTGGAGCCGTCGGGCCTGGACCGCCGGGCCTGGGGCCGCTGGGCCTGGGCCCGCCGGGGGTGCGTGCCTCTGGGTGCCCCCCCGTACGTCCGCTCAGCGGCGGTAGAAGATCCGGTCCCCGTACTCCGTCATGATCCGTCCGTTCCACTCGTGGCCGCCGTCGACGTTGCCCGAGCGGAGCAGGGGCGGTTCGATGCCGCGGTCCGCGAGGGCGCCGGCGGCGGTGGCCATGACGGCCTGCAGGAGGGCCGAGGTGACGACGGTCGAGGCGGGGGCGAAGGGTGCCTCGATGGAGTCCACGGTGAGTTCCGCGTCGCCGACCGGGATCCTCGAGTCGAGGACGAGGTCGCAGTGGTCCTTGAGGTAGGTGCCCGACACGTGCCGGGACGTCGTCTCGGTGGCGTAGGCGACGGAGGTGACGCCGATGACCTTCACGCCCAGGGCGCGGGCGTTCATGGCCATTTCCACGGGGAGCGCGTTGCGGCCGGAGAGCGAGATGATCACCAGCAGGTCGCCGGCGCGGAGCGGGCTGGAGTCGAGGACCGCGCTCGCCAGACCGTCGACCCGCTCCAGGGCGGAGCCCAGCGTCGCGGGCATGACGTCGACGCCCACGACTCCTGGCACGGCGAGCAGATTCATCAGGGCGAGGCCGCCCGCGCGGTAGACGATGTCCTGCGCGGCGAGCGAGGAGTGCCCGGCGCCGAAGGCGAAGAGCCGGCCGCCGTCGGTGACGGTGTCGGCGATCAGGGCCCCGGCCGCCTCGATCTCCCCGGCGTCCTCGTCCCGTACCTGCCGCAGCAGGCCGATCGCGGCGTCGAAGAACTGCCCGGCCAGCTTGCTGTCGCTCATCGGCGGAGCCCCTTAGAAGTCTCGTCGCTTGGACGTCTCGTCGGCGTCGGGGTCGGCACGGGGCGGACGGGCGGCTGAACCGGTTCCCCGGTGCGGCCGTACTCCCCTCGTGTCGCGGATCACGTTGCGGTCTGGACCACTGCCCTGTCAATACGACCCTCGGGCGCGGTCCATGACGGTCGGAGGTGGTCCCGGGCGCCCCTGCCGCGGCCCGCGCGGGCGGGCCGGGGCCCGTGTCCGCACGGTTTCCGGGCACTCGGCGGCAAGCGGTTCGGACGGCGAGGCACGGTTGTCAGTGCTATGCGTCAGAATTGAGTTCAGGGCCAGCGCACACGCCGGTGGACCATCGAGTCTCCGGCAGAGCTAATCGAGGGGCACGAATGTCCGGACTGATCGACACCACGGAGATGTATCTCCGCACCATCCTCGAGCTGGAGGAGGAAGGCGTTGTCCCCATGCGCGCCCGGATCGCGGAGCGGCTCGACCAGAGCGGCCCGACGGTGAGCCAGACGGTGGCGCGGATGGAGCGCGACGGTCTGGTGGCTGTCGCCAGCGACCGGCATCTGGAACTCACCGACGAGGGACGGCGCCTGGCCACACGCGTCATGCGCAAGCACCGCCTCGCGGAGTGTCTCCTCGTCGACGTGATCGGTCTGGAGTGGGAGCAGGTGCACGCGGAGGCGTGCCGCTGGGAGCACGTGATGAGCGAGGCGGTGGAGCGGCGCGTGCTGGAGCTGCTGCGCCACCCGACCGAGTCGCCGTACGGGAACCCGATCCCGGGCCTGGAGGAGCTGGGCGAGAAGGACGGCGCCGACCCGTTCCTGGACGAGGGCATGGTGTCGCTGGCCGAGCTCGACCCGGGTCTGGACGGCAAGACCGTGATCGTACGGCGCATCGGTGAGCCGATCCAGACCGACGCGCAGCTGATGTACACGCTGCGACGGGCGGGCGTGCAGCCCGGCTCCGTGGTCAGCGTGACCGAGTCGGCGGGCGGGGTCCTCGTGGGCAGCGGCGGCGAGGCCGCGGAGCTGGAGGCCGACGTTGCCTCCCATGTGTTCGTCGCCAAGCGCTGACGCCGTCGGCGGGCGTACCGGCTTCCCGGTGCCCGCGCCTTCCGCGCCCGAGCCCCCGGTCCCCGGAACGGGTGCGCGCCCTGCCCGCGCCCGCGCCTCGGCGGACCGTGCCCGCGGTGCCCGGTCCTCCGGTGTCCGGACCTCCCGAGGCGTCCAAACCTCCCGGGGTGTCCGGACGTCCGGTGCCGATGCTTCCGGTGCCCGGGATTCCGGTACCCCGGGTTCCGGTGGCCGGAATTCCGGCGCCCGCCCGGCCGGTATCCATGGTTCCGGATATCGGCCTTTTCCCCGCCCGAGTTTCCGGTGCCCGCGAGGGGCAGCTCCCGGGCGTCGACGCAGGGGCCGGCAGTCGCTGACCTCCACGTCGGCGCCCGGGCGCACGCCGGACACCGTGGAGCGCCTTCCGTCCGGCGCACCCCTGGGTGTGTCAACTGCTGTGGCTGTAGGGGTAGTTGTGATGTTTTCGCGACCTGGCCGAAACCAAGATTCAGTGTGCGGAATCGCAGCGCCGGGACCATTTGCGTGCGAGGCTGTCGCGTGAGGCATATGACCTGAGGGCTCTTGACCGTGTCCGAGAGCGATGGTGTGCGGTCGGGGAGGGGGCGTAAGGATGTGCCGCAGATGTGGAGAGGGCCCCGGCGCCGTCTGGCGCCGGGGCCTGTCCTCCCCTGTGCTGACCCGGAGCCCCGAGCTCTCAAGGTCATTCCCCTCGGACCGTTTTCCCCGAGCGGTCCGCCTCCCGCTGAAGATCTCCCCGCGGCGGCGGCGGTCAATCCTCGCGGGTGGTCACTCGAACGAGGGGTGTTGCGGCCAGAAAGGCCATTCTCGAAACCCCATTCGATAACGTGACGGTGTGGCGGGAGTACACATACGGACACTGAGCAGCAGGAGCAGCGGCAGAAGCGGTACGAGTGGACCGGCCGGATCGAGCGGGAGCGAGCGGGTCCGAGCGAGCTAGGGGGGTGCCATTACCGATGGTGCGGCGCATCGACGTGACGGGAGCGGGCGGCGTACGCCTCGCCGCCTGGGAGTTCGCCGATCCTCCCAAGAGCGACCAGCCGAGGGCCTCCGAGGCGCCCGGCGTGCTGTTACTGCACGGCCTCATGGGCCGTGCCTCGCACTGGGCGTCCACCGCCCGCTGGCTCTCCGAGCGGCACCGCGCCATCGCCCTCGACCAGCGGGGCCACGGCCAGAGCGACAAGGGCCCGGAGGCCGAGTACACACGTGAGGCCTACGTCGAGGATGCCGAAGCCGCCCTCGACCAGCTCGGCCTCGGACCGGCCGTCCTCATCGGCCATGCGATGGGCGCCCTGACCGGCTGGCAGCTCGCCGCCAAGCGCCCCGATCTCGTCCGCGCCCTGATCATCTGCGACATGCGGGCCTCGGCACTGGGTGCCGCCTCGCAACGCGAGTGGGAGGACTGGTTCAAGGCCTGGCCCGTTCCCTTCGCCACGCTCGCCGACGTACGGAAGTGGTTCGGCGAGGACGACCCCTGGGTGGAGCGCCGCAACCCCTCCCGCGGCGAGTTCTACGCCGAGGTGATGCACGAGTGCCCCGACGGCTGGCGCCCGGTCTTCGAACCGGAGCAGATGCTCAAGTCCCGCCAGACATGGGTGTACGACGCCCACTGGGAGGAGCTCGCCCAGGTCCAGTGCCCCGCCCTGGTCGTACGGGGCCTCGACGGCGAGCTCGGCCGGGCCGAGTCCCAGGAGATGGTCCGGGTCCTGCCGCGCGGCCAGTACGCGGAGGTCGCCGACGCCGGCCATCTGGTGCACTACGACCAGCCGGAGGCGTGGCGAGCCGCCATCGAGCCGTTCCTCGACGGAGTACTCACCAGCTAGCACGGCCCCTGTCCCCGGCGGTCGGGACCGCCGGAGCGGGCACCGGCGCGTGACCCGGCCGGCGCCGCCCGGCGCGGGCTCACCCCTTGCTGACCGCAGCCAGGATCTCCGGCAGGCGCCGGGCCGTCCGGGGCGCCGCCAGCCGCAGCCCGAGCAGGGTGATCAGGGCCCCGTAGACGGCCCCCACGGGCAGCAGCAGCCAGCTCCACCGGTCCCCGTCCGCGCTCACGTTCAGCCAGATCGTGAGGGCGATGACGGGGGCGGCCAGCAGAGCGGCCGAGACCATGCCGCCGAAGATGGAGATCCAGGCGAGGCCGGCCTGACCGGGGGCCACGTTCTTGTAGCCCTCCTGGGGGATGGAGTACGGAAAGCGGGCCGAGGACCAGGCGCCGGTCGCCAGCATCGCGCCGAGCAGCGCGAAGGACAGGCCGAGCACCTCGGGCAGCTGCCGCCAGGCATCGAGCAGCGAGGTCGTCAGGACGGTCACGAGCGTCGCGTACGGCAGGGTGATCACCAGCAGGGCCAGCGCACGCCCGCGCAGTTCGACGTACGCGTCACGGGTGGAGGAGATCGTCATCGCGACCATCCAGAACGCGGACGTGTCCTGCCCGAACTGGTTGTACATCTGGATCCCGAGCATCCCCGCCGCGAAGCACGCGAAGTAGACCGTGCCGGTCCCCTGAAGGGCGTTGAACACCGGCACGATGAGCCCGATGGCCAGCGAGGTCACCCACGCCGCCTTGGTCTTCGGATCGCGCCACACGTACCGCAGACTGCGCTCCATGACCGTGCCGGTGCGCCCGGCCGGCAGCAGCCGCCCGATCCCCGACGCGCCCCGGTCCCGGGCGGCGGGCTCCGCCGCCTGGAGCGTCGACCCGTCGGGCGAGGTCATCAGCCGCGTCAGATGGCGGGACCAGAGGGTCAGCAACCCCGCCAGGGCGGCCGCGCACAGCGCGAGTTGGGCGATCCCGCTGCCGTACGATCCGTCGCTCACCGAGTCCACCGCGCCGATCGCCGACGCGGGCGGCACCCAGCGCAGCACGTCCGCCACCGGGTCCAGCGTCGACAGCCCGCCCGCCGAACCGAGGCGCTGCGCGCCGAAGTTGACCAGCTGCACGCCGACCGCGACGACCAGTCCGCTGAGCACCGCCAGATCGCGGCCCTTGCGGCTCGACAGCAGCCGGATGTTGGCGGCCGCGACGGCCCGCGCGAGGGCCACACAGACCAGCAGGGCGAGGACGAGCGCGACGGCCGCCGTCACGTACGCCGCCGTCCCGTGCGCGACCGAGGTCACCGAGCCGACCAGCAGACAGAGAGTGAAGAGCGGCCCGATGCCGACCAGTGAGGCGGCCAGCAGCGCCCGGACGAGCGGCTGCGGCCGCAGCGGCAGCATCACCAGCCGCGTCGGATCGAGCGTCTCGTCGCCACCGGGGAAGAACAGCGGCATCACGGCCCAGCCGAGCGCCGTCACCGTCACGAGCGCCACGGCGACGGTGGTGGCGTGCGCGTTGCCGCGCAGCGCGATCAGCCCGATCAGCTGGAGCGCGGCGACGAACAGGACGAGCACCAGGGAGACGAGGTAGGCGGCCCGCCGCCCGGCGGACTGCCGCAGCCCGTTGCGCAGGAGCGACAGCTTCAGACGGACGACGACGGGAGTGATCGACGCGGCGGAGACGCCGGGGCCGGCGCTCACCGGGGAGCCCCGCCGCCCAGCCAGTCCAGGTCGGTCGCGGTGCCGCGGCCGTGCGCGCCGACCAGTTCCAGGAAGGCCTGCTGGAGCGAGGGCGCGGTGCCGCGCACCTCCGCGAGCGGGCCGTACGCGCGGATGCGTCCGGCGGCCATGACGGCGACCCAGTCGCACAGCGACTCGACCAGCTCCATCACGTGGGAGGAGAAGACGACGGTGGCGCCGGAAGCGGTGTACCGCTCCAGGACACCGCGGATGATCTGCGCCGAGACCGGGTCGACGCCCTCGAACGGCTCGTCGAGGAAGAGGACTTCGGGGTTGTGGAGGAGGGCGCAGGCCAGACCGATCTTCTTGCGCATGCCGGTCGAGTAGTCGACGACGAGTTTGTGCTGCGCGCCCGCGAGGTCGAGGACGTCGAGGAGCTGGGTGGCGCGCTTGTCGACCTCGGCACCGGGCAGGCCGCGCAACCGGCCGGTGTACCCGAGCAGTTCCCGCCCGGAGAGCCGCTCGAAGAGCCGGAGCCCCTCGGGCAGCACGCCGATCCGTGCCTTCACCTCCACCGGGTCGCGCCACACGTCGTGGCCGACCACCTCGACGGTGCCCTGATCGGGCCTGAGCAGCCCGGTCACCATCGACAGGGTGGTGGTCTTGCCGGCCCCGTTCGGACCGACGAGCCCGATGAACCGGCCCGCGGGCAGCTCCAGATCGATCCCGGCGACGGCGACCTGTTCCCCGAACCGCTTCCAGAGCCCTCGCACGCGTACGGCGGGCACGTCGTCGTCCTTCGCTCCCTCGGTCATGTAGGCACCCTAAAGGCCGACGGGCCGGCCCGGGGTGTGGAGAACCGCGCGACCAGCCACGACGGAACGCGGCCGCCGGACCATCGCTCCGGCGGCGCGGATCGCGTTTCGCTACCGGTCCCGTCCGCAGGCGTAGGCCAGTGGCGAGATCAGCTCCTCCGCGTCCGGCAGCCAGCGGTTCGCGTGCGTCGGCCGGCAGGCCCACTGCACGGCACCCCGGGAGCCGAACCGGGTGGGCGGCGCGGCCACATAGGCACCCTCGCCGAGCGCGACCAGGTCGAGCGAGGCCGGCGGCCAGCCCAGCCTCCGTACGAGATCGGGCACCTTCGCCGCGGCGCCGGGAAGCACGAAGAAGTGCATGCGCCGGTCCGGCGTGCAGGTCACAGGACCGAGGGTGAGCTCCATCCGCTCCATGCGGGCGAGCGCCAGGAACCCGGCCGACTCGGGCACGTCGATGGCGTCGAACGTACGCCCCGTGGGCAGCAGGATCGACGCCGTCGGCTGCATCGACCAGAGCCGGCGCGCGACGGTCGCACTGCCCGTCGCCTGATTCGCCCAGTCCTCGCGCGCCGGATGCGCTCCGGGCACGGCACAGGCCGGCTCTCCGCAGGAGCAGTGCTGCACCCCGTCGGCCGCTTCCAGCCACGTGCCGGGGAACACGTCCCAGTGGCGTTCCTCGGCATAGCGCACGGCGGCTTCCTGCAGCGATTCGCCACGCTGCTTCGGGATCTGTGCGGACTCGGTGCCTGCGATGGTCTCTTCCACGTGGGACTCAACTCCCGGGTCCACCGCGGGTTACGGGGGACACGCGCGCTGGGGAGGGGCATCGATTCCGTGCCTGGGGCGCATGGATGCACGTGTGGGGGCGCGCAGGAGGAACGGCAGCCGGTAGTGGGTAATCAGGGGTGGGGTCGGGCAACCGCCCTTACCCCGGCAATCCTCACATGTCTCGCATCTTCGGCATGTCTGCGGGGCATTGATCTTCCTGGCCGACTTCTTTCGACGGGTCGGCCGGTGAAGACACGTCAACTCGGTGCGTGGGCAGGCACCGCAGCCACAGGGGGTACGCCATGGCCGCAAGGCCACTCATCGCCAGGCAGCCGAACGAACGACTGCAGGCACTCATCCAGGAAGCGGGCTGCTCGAACGCCGGGCTGGCTCGCCGGGTCAACATGTGCGGGGCGGAACACGGACTCGATCTGCGCTACGACAAGACGTCCGTGGCGCGCTGGCTGCGCGGCCAGCAGCCGCGTGGACGGGCTCCGGCGATCATCGCCGAGGCGCTCGGCCGCAAGCTCGGCCGGACGGTCACGATCGACGAGATCGGCATGGCCAACGGCAAGAACCTCGCGTCCGGCGTCGGTCTCCAGTTCTCGCCGACGATACTGGGCGCGATCGAGCAGGTCTGCGAGCTGTGGCGGAGCGACGTTGGGCGGCGGGACTTCCTGTCCGGCTCGTCCGTCGCCTCCTCCGCGCTCGTCGAGCCGAGCCGCGACTGGCTGATCTCGTCGCCGGACTCGCAGGTCGCCCGCTCGGCGGGCCCGCGGGTCGGGCTCTCCGACGTGGCGGCGGTCCGCGCGATGACCCAGGCTCTCGTCGAGCTCGACCACCAGTACGGCAGCGGGCATGTGCGCCCGGTCGTCGTGCACTACCTGAACAGTGTGGTCTCCGGGCTGCTCGCCGGCTCCTACCGGGAGGCGGTCGGACGTGAACTGTTCGCCGCCGTGTCCCGGTTGACGGAGCTCGCCGGCTACATGGCCATCGACACCGGTCAACCCGGGCTCGCCCAGCGGTACTACATCCAGGCACTGCGGCTCGCCCAGGCGGCCGGGGACCGCGGTTACGGCGGTTACGTCCTCGCCGCGTCCATGAGCCACCTGGCCGCCCAGCTCGGCAACCCGCGCGAGATCGCGCAGTTGGCGCGCGCGGCGCAGGAGGGGGCACGCGGGCGGGTGACGCCGCGAGCGGAGTCGATGTTCCTCGCGGCCGAGGCGCGCGGGCACGCGCTGATGGGCGACGCACGTGCCGCGCAGGTGGCGTCCGGGCGGGCCGTGACCGCTCTGGAGGGCGCCGACGCGGCCTCCGGGGACGACCCGACGTGGATCGCGCACTTCGACGAGGCCTATCTGGCCGACGAGTTGGCCCACTGCCACCGGGACCTCGGCCAGGCCGAGGCAGCCGCGCGGTGCGCCGAGGAGTCTCTCGCCGGTCATCCCGAGTCGCGTGCCCGCCGCCGCGCCATCGGCTATGTCCTGCTGGCCACGGCACAGGTCCAGCAGCGCGAGGTGGAGCAGGCCTGCAACACCGGTCTGCGCGCCGTCGAACTGCTCGGCACGCTCCGTTCCAACCGGGGCGCCGAGTATCTGGAGGACCTGCAGCAGCGCCTGGAACCGTTCCGGGACGAGGCGGTGGTACGGGAGTTCGGGGCGCGCATGGAGTTGCAGGCGGCGGCGTGAACGCACGGGTGGGGCACGTGGGTTGAGTGTCCGTGTCCCGGCGCGGACGGACCGGTGCGGGTCCCGGCGGGGGCGCACGCCGCGTGCGCCCCACGGGAACCGCGGCGCGCGGGATGCGGGGTGCGGGGTGCGGGGTGCGGGGTACGGCGTACGGCCGGGCCGTATCGGCGCGGGGCGCGCTCGCGCGATCGCCGGGGTCCGGTGCGGGCGTGATCGTTTATCTCACGCTCCCTGCCGCCGCGCACGTGAACATATGGCCTGTACCGGCGTGAACGCCGGGAAAACGAGAGCGCTGTGAGCGGAGGAAGTGAGATACAGCGCATTCGGGGGCGGTTTCGTTACCCGTGTCACAGGGTGCGGGGGTCGGGTTCCGTGCTGCGTGGCACCGGGCTGCGGGGACCCGGTAGCGTGAGCCGACGATCCCGAAGGTCCCCCATTCGTAGGAGTCCCGGTGACGCAGAGTGGACAGGGCGAGGAGCCCTCGGCGCGGCCCGCGCGCGAAGGCATCGTGCTGCCCTCCGACGGCAGCGAGCCGCTGCTGCCGGGTACGACGGGTGACAGTGCCACCCCGGCGGGTGGTCAGGCCTGGGGCAGGCCGTGGGGCCCCGACCAGCCGGCCGCCCCGGCGCCGCAGCCCGGCGACGGCTGGGGAGCGCCGGGGAACGGCACCCAGGCGTGGGGCGCCGCCGAGCCGTCCCCGCCGACGCCCTCCACCCCGGAGTGGGGCGCCTCCGCGTCCTCCGGGTCCCAGGGCTGGCCTGCTTCGGACCCGCACGGCTCCCAGCAGGCGCAGGGCTTCGCCCAGCCGCAGGCGTCCGGCGCCGGACCGCTGCCGCCCGAGGCCGCGCAGGCGTCGTCGTACGGCGCGCGGAACGGCTATGCGCCGGGGGCGCACGGCTCGCAGGCGGCGTCCGGCTACGACGGCTATGACGGCTACGGGGCCCAAGGACAACAGGGGCAGCAGGGACAGCACACCGGACAGTCCGTGCCGCTTCCGCCCGGCGGTGATGACGGGGCGACCCAATACATCCCCTACATTCCGGCCGCCCCGGGTGGCGACGAGGGCGCGACGCAGTTCATCCCGCCCGTCGCCGCCGCGCCGGACGGCGCCACCCAGTACATACCGCCGGTGGGACCGGGCGCGCTGCCGCCGGAGGTCCAGGCCGACGCGACGCAGTTCCTCGGGCGGACGCCGCAGGGCGGCCCGGGTGCCGGATCCATGCCGCCCGCGGCCGGTTCGGACGCCGATGCCACGCAGTACATCGCTCCCGTGCCCGCGCAGTCGGCCGGGTCCTACGGAATACCCTCCGGCGCGCCGGAGGAGCGACAGCCCCCCGCCGAGTTCGACAACCTCTTCCGCAGTGAGCCGGAGGTGCACGGGTCGACGCAGATGATGCCGCGCATCGACGCGTCCGCACCCCAGGCCCCGCACGACGCGTACGGCGCGCAGGCCGCGCCCGGCGCACCCGGGGGCCGGGCCGCCGCACGGCGTGGCGGCGCGTCCGACGGCGACGGAGCGGGCGGCGGTGGCCGCAGCCGTTCGCGCGTCCCGGTGATCGCGGCCGTCGGCATCGGCATCATCGTGCTCGGCATCGGCGCCGGAGCGGCACTCAGCGGCGGCGGAGGCGATGACGGCAAGAAGGAGGACACCGGCAAGCCGGTGTCCGCGTCGGCGCCCGCCACGCAGGGCTCGTCGGCACCCGCCGCCGACCCGGCGAAGGCGCAGGCCGTCGAGCTGGACAAGCTCCTCGCCGACAGCAGCGACAGCCGTGACGCGGTGATCAACGCCGTGGCGGACGTGAAGGTGTGCAACAACCTCGACCAGGCGGGCAGTGATCTGCGGGACGCGGCCAAGCAGCGGGGCGAGCTGGTGACCCGGCTCTCCGCTCTCGCGGTCGACAAGCTGCCGAACCACGCCGAGCTGTCCTCCGCCCTCACCAAGGGCTGGAAGGCCTCCGCGGCGGCCGACAACCACTACGCGGCCTGGGCCGACCAGGTCAAGGACAAGAAGGGCTGCCGCAAGGGCCACGCCCGCACCACCGGTCAGACCCTGGCGGCCAACACGGCCAGCGGTACGGCCTCCACCGAGAAGGAGAAGGCCGCGAGGCTGTGGAACTCCATCGCCTCCAAGTACGGCTTGACGCAGCGGGCCCGCACCCAGCTCTGACCCCTCCGGGTGGCCGGGGCGGGAGCCGCCCCGGCCGTGGACGACGTCCGTCCGGAGTGTTTCCGTCCTAGTCCGCGTTCTTCAGCGTCTTCGACATGGTGACGAACCCGCGCCGTGCCGCCGTCAGCTGACCGTTGCGTACGACCTGGAACGTCACGTCGGAGTTGATGAGGCGCGGGAAGCCGACGGCCGCGATCATGTCCTCGAAGCGCCAGCTGAGCGTCGGCGTGAGCCCGCCGGTGCTCACCTTCAGGCCGTTGTCGAGCGTGCGCCGGATGGTGAGCGAAGTGACCTCGCCCGAGCCGATGGACTCGATGACCTTCTTCAGCACGGTGTAGGCGATCCAGGTGGTCTGCACCCCGGAGTCGTCCGGCTCGATCCGGTTGTCGCCGAAGGCCTGCTCCTTGATCACCTTGCGCATCCGGTCCCAGCGAGGGTCGCTCGCCGTCGGGTACCAGCCGGTGACGTACGAGCCCTCGTAGGGGCCCGACCTGCCGCCCGTGGCGTCGATCTGCGACTGGTCGACGCTGCCGATGACGGTGCCGGTGCGTACCTTCGGGTAGCTCGTGCTGTCGCGCCGGAACGAGTCCATGAAGGTGTTGGTGCGGTCGCCGAGCGCGGGGACCACACAGCCCCGCACGGCCGCGTCTGAGGTCGCGTGCCGGAGCGCCTGCTCCGTCGGCACGGAGTACTCGGTGGCGTCCTCGGCCGCCCGCTGGTCCGCGGCCTGCGCGTGTCCCTGCGATTTCAGGCCGGAGTTGAGCAGCACCGGGAGCTCGTCACCGGCGATGGTGTCGGGGCGGATGAGCGAGACCGGGCCGCAGTTCCTGCCGAGCTGCTCGCCGAGGCCGGCCAGCAGGGCCGGCTGGCCGCCGTTGACGGGGTAGGAGAGGGGGCTGGTGAACTCGTCGTCGGTGACGCCGTAGCCCCCTATGTAGGGGATGCCCGCGCTTTGCAGCGGGGCGAGGAACGATGTGCTGTGCTGGCTGTACGAGCCGACGACCGCGACGACGTTCTCGGCGGCGGCCCGCTCGGCGCAGTGCGCGGCGGAGACCGACTCGTTGTGGTCGTTGCAGGTGAGGACCTCGAGCTTCCGGCCGTTGATGCCGCCGTGGGCGTTGACCCAGCGTGCGTAGGCCTTCGCCAGCGCCGGCATTCCGGGCTTGTTGGTCGCGCTGGTCTTCTCCGGGGCCCAGGTCATCACCCTGACGGGGCCATCCCCGGAGCCCCCCGTGGCACCAGGGATGGCCCCGCACCCGACGGTGACCGACGCGCACGCCACCAGCGCGCTCGCGTACAGCAGCGTGGCCTTTAAGGGCCGGGGCGGAGCGGGGGAGGTGGTGCGAGTACGTCGCCTACCGGTCATGGACAGGCACGATTCCCTCACACCGAGAACCCTCGTGTGACCTTGGGTCGACAGGGGGTGACGCAGAGGTGAATTGCGGGGGCCGATGAACTGATTTTCACAGGGAACGTACGATCGGTGACCGTGCAAGGTTCGGAGAACTCTTCCCGTCGCGGCCGTCGCTCATCCACCATGGGCGGCATGCCACTGAACGACATGCCGTGGTGGCGCTGGCGCAGCAATGTGCGCTCCGCGCTGCACATGCTTTCCGACCCCGCCTTCCAGCGAGACGTCTGGCTCGCCGGTGTCGACGGCTACGGGGACGTCACCGACGCCGTGTACCGCCTGGTCGAGGACACCTGGCTGGACAACTGGTCGGCCGAGAAATACGTCGGCACGATCTTCCGCGACTCCCAGGAGGCGGCCCTCGTGGACAGCGCCGTCCTGCGGGTGCTGCGGATCATGCACCAGGTCGGACCCGACGCGCCCGTCTCCGCCTATCTCGACCACCAGGCGTGGCCGGAGGCCCTGCAGGCCGCGCGCGCCGCGCACGTACGGCTGGCGGCGAGCGACGGCGAGGACCCGGACGCGCCTCCGCGCACGCTCGAGGTCCTGCGCATCATGACGCGGTCGGCCTAGCGGTCGGCCCAGCGGTCGGCCTGGAGGTCGGACGGTGGCGGGCGCCCGCGGGGCGTCCGGGTGGCGGGACGACAGTCCGCCCAGGGCGCCTGGTATGGGACCCTGTCCCGCATGAATGAGCCGTCCGTCCGCGGGGCCGCCCCCGCCGCCGAGCAGTACGTCCTGACCCTCTCGTGCCCCGACAAGCAGGGCATCGTGCACGCCGTGTCGAGCTACTTGTTCATGACCGGCTGCAACATCGAGGACAGTCAGCAGTTCGGCGACCACGACACGGGTCTGTTCTTCATGCGGGTCCACTTCTCGGCGGAGTCGCCGGTGACGGTGGAGAAGCTGCGCGCGAGCTTCACGGCCATCGGTGACGCCTTCCACATGGACTGGCAGATCCACCGGGCCGAGGACCGGATGCGGGTCGTCCTCATGGTCAGCAAGTTCGGCCACTGCCTGAACGACCTGCTCTTCCGCGCGCGGATCGGCGCGCTGCCCGTCGAGATCGCCGCCGTGGTCTCCAACCACACGGACTTCGCGGAGCTCGTGGGGTCGTACGACCTTCCCTTCCACCACATCGCGGTGACGAAGGACACGAAGGCCGAGGCCGAGGCGCAGCTGCTGGAGCTGGTGCGCGAGAAGGACGTCGAACTGGTCGTCCTCGCCCGCTACATGCAGGTCCTCTCGGACGACCTCTGCAAGCAGCTCAGCGGCCGCATCATCAACATCCATCACTCCTTCCTGCCGAGCTTCAAGGGCGCGAAGCCGTACCACCAGGCGCACACCCGCGGGGTCAAGCTCATCGGCGCCACCGCGCACTACGTCACCGCCGACCTCGACGAGGGCCCGATCATCGAGCAGGAGGTCGAGCGGGTCGGCCACGACGTCACCCCCGACCAGCTGGTCGCCATCGGCCGTGACGTGGAGTGCCAGGCGCTGGCCCGCGCGGTGAAGTGGCACGCGGAGCGCCGCATCCTGCTGAACGGCCGCCGGACGGTCGTTTTCGCGTAAGGGCGTTAGGGCGGGTGCTGCCCAACGGTGCGCGGGCCGCTCCTGCGTACCGGCCTGCGGGCGTGATGGCGCACTGGTCTGCGGGCCGCTCCTGCGCACCGGCGTGAGGGCGTGGCGGCGCACCGGCGTGAGGTGCTGCGGCCTGGGTGGCAGCACCGGCGGGAGGTGCTGCGGGCTGGGTGGCCGGGGGCACGCGGTCCGCGGCTCCGCCCCCGCGCCTCGGCTACATCCGGCTCAGTGACGCCGCCGCGAACAGCACGTCCCTGATGGCCTCACGGTCGCCGTCCTGTCCGGCGGCGGCCTCCTCCGGGCACACATGGCCCGCCGCCAGGCGGCAGAATTCCACCCCGTCCAGCGCGACATGGGCGACCTCGCGCTCGGCGGAGCCGACGGCTCCGGGCGAGTCGAGCGGGATGAGCCACTCGCCGCCGCCGGAGCCCTCGATCTCCAGGCGCAGGCTGCGCCCCGGAGCGCCCGCGGTGACGAGATGCCGGGTCGGCGGGGCCGACAGCCCCGCCCGGCGCCGCTCGGCGAGCGACACGGGCAGCATGCGCGCGGCCAGGTCGATCATCCGGTGGAGGTGCCGGGGAGCGGGCGGCTCGTACGGGTAGTCCACCGCGTCGGCGATGTCCCCCGCGTGCACCCAGCACTCGAAGGCCCGGTCCAGCAGCGAGTCGCTGAGCGGCAGTTCGAAGCCGCCGTACGCCACGGTGAGCAGTCCGGAGCCCGCCCCGCGCTCGACCGCGCGGGCGTGGGAGGCGCCTCCCTCCACGAACGACGCCGTCCGCACGATGGTGTGGCTCTGCTCCCGCCAGGGCCGGCGCACGGACCGGGTGGGCGGGACGTTCGACGCCCGCCAGTACGCCTCGGTGCGCTCCTGCGGCGTCGGCCGCTCGGCGCCGGTGCCGCCGAGCGGGTCGTCCAGGCCCAGCGCGACGGCGACCAGTCCGTCGACGCTCAGCAGATGGGCGATGACCCCGGCGACCGTCGTCCGGCGGCTCGTGGGCCCGTCGCCCTCGAACCAGCGCAGCCGCACGGGCGCGTGCCACTCGGAACCGCCGATGTCCTGGAGCAGGGCGTCGAGCCGGGCGGTCTCGGCGTCGTACGGAGCGGCCCACTCGGGTACCGGGATGCGCGGTGGGCGCCGGTCGAGGCAGCTCGTCAGGACGCGGGTGCGCAGCGTCGGGTCCAGGTCCAGGCTCTCCGCGGGATGCAGCAGCCCTACCGCCTCGCGCAGCCGCAGCGCCTCGTCCGCGCACGAGCCGCAGTACCCGAGGTGTTCCTCGACGGCCGTCGTCTCGTCCGCCGAGCAGGCGGCCAGCGCCCACGCGCCGAGCAGTGACTTCAGGACCCGGTGTTCGAGGACGAGCGGCGCCGGGCCGGGCGTGGCGGCCGGTTCGGGCAGTGCCAGTCCGGTGTCCTCGACGGAGGTGCGCGGCGGGGGTATGCGCGGGGGCCCGCCCGGGCCCGGTGCGGCGTCGCCGCCGCTCCCGGTGAGGCCGGGGTCAAGGGACTCCCGGGAGCCCCGGCCGTCCTCGCGCCCGTCCTCGTACGGGTCCTGGTGCCCGTCCTCGTACGGGTCCTCGTACCTGTCCTCGTGCCCTTCCTCGTCGTCGAACGACTCGAACCGGTCATTTCCTTCGGTCACCGCGCACCCCCGAACTCGGGCGGGGCGCCGGCGGGTCCGGTGTCGTGGGCGGTGGACAGGAGCTGGAGGCCGAGGCGGAGCCGACGGCGGGCCTCGTCCTCGGTGACGCCGAGGTCGGCGGCGGCCTGGCGGTAGTCGCGGCGCTGGAAGTACGCGAGCTCCAGGGCGGCCCGCAGCGGGGTGGGCATGGAGGTGACGATGTAGTCCGCGCGGGCGGCGACGGACGCGCTGCGCACTTTGCGCTCCAGCTCCTCGGCGGTGCCCTGGCCGCCCTGGGCGAGCGCGGCGGTCTCGGTGGCACGCAGGCGCTGCACGGCGAGACGGTGGGTCAGCGCGGCGACCCAGGAGCGCAGGGGGCCCCGCTTGGGGTCGTACGCGTCGGGGTTCTCCCAGACGTGGGCGAAGACCTCGCGGGTGATCCCGTCGGCGGCCCGCTCGTCTCCGAGCACGCGATGGGCGAGGCCGTGCACCAGCGAAGCGAACCGGTCGTAGAGCTCACCGAGCGCGGCCGCCTCCCCGCGGGAGAGCCGCTGCTGCATCTTGCGGTCCCAGCGGGGCGGTGCGTCCTGCTTCGCCATGCGGCCCCCTCACCTCTGGTAGTGCCCGGCGCCCGTCCGTGTGTCCGGCCGGTGTCCCGGCCGTGTCCCCTGTCGCTGTCCAGCCATGCGGTGCCGCTGTCCAGACTGTGTGCAACTGCTGTCCTGAATGTAGTCGGCACGTCCGACAGCGCACGCCCCTTTGCGTCAATGTGCGCCCCTGGACTGGCCATGGATGGTAGAGGCGTGGCGCTTCCACCCCCGGACCTGGCCACAACAGACCGTATGCGACTGAAAGTGACCCCTCCTGAAGGATTTTCGACCGTAGACAGGCGTTTCTTCCTGCGGGGATCCGTGTTTCATGGAACTGCGGGTGGGCAGCCGCGCTGGAAGGAAGCGTACGGAGTGCTTCCGTTTCTGCTGGGCGAGGCGAGCGAGAGGCGTGGCGGTGACGCTCAAGGTGACCGACGTGACCGACGTGACCGACGGCGAGGGCGGCGCGGGCGGCACAGGGAGTACGGGCGGCCGGGGTGCCGTGAGCCGCGAGGTGGGCGAGTGGGCCGTGCTGCGGGTGTCGGGTGAGCTCGACCTCGTGACGTCGCCGGCGCTGCGCCAGAGTGTGCACGACGTGGTGGCCGAGGGTCGGCACAGCATCGTGCTGGACCTCTCCGGGGTCGTGTTCTGCGACTCCAGCGGGGTCGGCGTCCTGATCGCCGCGCGCCGCCTCATGCGCTCCTGCCGCGGCCGTCTGCGGCTGATCCTGCCCGCCCAGGGAGCGGCTGACGGCTCCCATGTCAACCGCGTCCTCGCGGCCCTCGGCGTGCGCCGCCTCTTCGACGTGTACCCCGACGTCGACGCGGCCGTCGACGAGGAGTCCCGCCCGCTGTCGGCCTGACACCACCCGCCGGGCACCGTGCCCGCGCCTTCGCCCGGAGTGACGCCCCCTGCTCACAGCGCGACGCACCGCCACGCGGTTGTTCCGGAATTCCCGCGGTCTTGGTGCAACCGTCGTTTTCCCGCTCCCTGGGCGGCCCGGTCGTCGTACGCTCCGTTCCAGATGAACCGCAGTCCGGCCGAGGCCGGCTGAGAAGTGAGGCGGTCCGAACACACCATGGTCAGCACCGAGTACGAGCGCAGGATTGCCGCCCGGTTCGCCGGCTTCGACCAGGACGGCAACGGCTACATCGACCGCGAGGACTTCAACGTCGCGACCAAGGCGGTGCTCGCCGCCTTCGGTACGACGGCGCGGTCGGACAAGGGTCAGGCCCTGTACATCGGAGCCGAGGCGTTCTGGCAGGGCATGGCCGGGATAGCGGACCGGGACGGCGATCAGCGGATCACCCGCGAGGAGTTCGTCAGCGGCGCGGTGAAGCGGCTGCGCGACAACCCCGAGCGGTTCGCCGAGATCGCCCGCCCCTTCCTGCACGCGGCCCTCGCGGTGGCGGACACCGACGGGGACGGCGCGGCCACGGTCGAGGAGACCACGCGCGTCCTCAGGGCCCTCGGAGTGGGCGACGACCTCGCCACCGCGGCCGCCGCCGCCCTGGACGCGGACGCCGACGGACGGATCGGCGAGACGGAGGTCGTGAGCGCGTTCGCCCGCTACTTCACGGTGCCGGAGTAGCGCGGGCCGGGTCCCATGGGATTCCGCCCGGGAGAGCCCGTGGACCGACCCGGCCCGGGCTCTCCCGGAGACGCCCGACCGACCGCGACCCTGGCCGGTCCACGGCTCTCCCGGGGACGGCCGGCCGACCGCGACCCCGGCAGGTCCACGGCTCTCCCGGAGACGGCCGGCCAACCGCTGACCCCGGCCGGTCCACGGCTCACCCCAGGGACGGTCGACCGCTCACCCCGAGAGGCTGGCGCCCCCCGCCTCAGCCCGAAAAGCGTTCCCTGAGCCGGTACTTGAGCACCTTCCGCAGCGCCTCGTTGCGCGGAAGGGCGTCCACGACCTCCAGCTGCTCCGGCAGCTTGTGCACGGACAGCCCCTCCCCGCGCAGATACGAGGTCATCGCGGCCAGGGTCAACTCCTCCGCTCCCGGAGGCTGTTCGACCACCGCGCAGACGCGTTCCCCGCGCTCGGCGTCGGGCAGTCCGATCACGGCGACGTCCCCGACCGCCGGGTGCCGGTGCAGCAGGTCCTCGATCTCCTTCGCGGAGATGTTCTCGCCCTTGCGGATGATGATGTCCTTGACCCGGCCCGTGAGAACCAGATGCCCGCTCCCGGTCAGATGCCCGACGTCCCCGGTGATCAGGAACCCGTCCCCGTCGAACGCCTCCGCCGTCTGCGCCGGGTTCAGATACCCCTGGCACACGGCCTCCCCCCGGAGCCGTACGTCGCCGTCGACGCCACGGGGCCGGGAGGCTCCCGCCGCGTCCACGATCCGTATCTCCATGCCCTCCGGGGGCCTGCCCTCCGTTGTCGCGAGGTTCTCGGCCGTGTCGTCCGGCGCGCCCATCGTGATCATCGGGACCTCGGTCATCCCGTACCCGTGGGTGAGCTGCACTCCCATCTCCCGGACGACGGAGTGATAGACCTCGGGCGGCTTCGGGGCTCCGCCGCCCGCGAGCAGCCGCAGCGTGGGAATGACCGGCTCCCCCGGCTGTCTGCGCTGTTCGGCGAGGAACATCGAGTAGAACGCGGTCGACCCGCCCGCCACCGTCACCCCGTGCTCGCGGTAGTCCTCCAGGGCGGCGGGCAGCGCGAAGTGCTCGAACATCACGGCCGGGAAGCCGTACAGCAGCAGCATCACCGTGTAGTCGGGCCCGGCGATGTGCGCGTACGGGAAGGCCATCGAGCCCACGTCGTCGGCGGACAGCCGCAGCGCGTGGGCGAGGCAGGAGCCGCCGGCGATCAGCGAACGGTCGGTGTGCAGCACGCCCTTGGGGTCCGAGGTGGTGCCCGAGGTCCAGTAGATCCAGCGGACGGAGGTGCCGTCGGAGGGCGGGGCGGGCAGCACGGCGGGATCGCCCTCCGGCAGCGCGTCGTACGCCTCGAAGACGTTCTTCGCGCCGAGCCGGTGCGCCATCGCGGTGTGGTCGAAGCCGCGCCACTCGCCCGGCACGGCGAAGTACTCCGCCTTCGACTCCCGCAGCGCGAAGCCGACCTCACGGTCGCGGTAGAAGGGGATGACCGGCGACTGGACGGCGCCGATACGGGCCAGCGCGAAGGACAGCAGGGCGGTCTCGATGCGGGTGGGCAGCTGCCAGGCGACCACCGTGCCGGGACGTACGCCCCGGTCGTGCAGGCCCGCCGCCACCCGCTCGGCGCGGTCGCGCAGCTCGCCGAAGGTCAGGGAGCGGTCCCCCTGGAGCAGGACGGGCCGGTCGGGGGTGAGGTCGGCACGGCGGGCGACCAGCTCCCACAGTGTGCGCGCGGAACTCAGGGCGTGTGCGGTGTCGTTCACTTCGACCCCCTGTGGTTCGTTCACTCGGACACCCGTAGCTGACGGGCAGTCAGATCGTGCGCAGAGCGTAGGGCTCGCCGCCTTGTCGGTCCATAGGTGCGGGGCTAGCCTGCTTGTGAACAGAGATCTGACGACCCATCAGATACGTCGTGGGGGACACGGACACCCTCAGACGGACCCGTACGCCAGGCGGAGGGGACCATGACCGAACTGCCCCGCATCATCAGCGTCGACGACCACGTGATCGAGCCCGCGCACCTCTTCGAGACCTGGCTGCCGCGGAAGTACCGGGAGCGCGGTCCGCAGCCGCTCACCGCCGGGATCGGTGAACTCGCCTACGTCGCGGGCAAATACCAGATCACCATGGACCCGGACGGTCCGCCGACCGACTGGTGGATCTACGAGGACCTCAAGTTCCCGTACAAGCGCAACATCGCCGCCGTCGGCTTCGACCGCGACGAGATGACGCTGGAGGGCATCACCCGCGCGGAGATGCGGCGCGGCTGCTGGGACCCTGTCGAGCGCCTCAAGGACATGGACCTCAACCATGTCGAGGCCAGCCTCTGCTTCCCCACCTTCCCGCGCTTCTGCGGCCAGACCTTCGCCGAGGCGCACGACAAGGAAGTGGCCCTGGCCTGTGTGCGGGCGTACAACGACTGGATGGTCGAGGAGTGGTGCGGCGGCAGCGGCGGCCGGCTGATCCCGCTGTGCCTGATCCCCCTGTGGGACATCGACCTCGCGGTCGCCGAGATCCGCCGCAATGCCGCGCGGGGCGTGAAGGCCGTCACCTTCTCCGAGATCCCCACCTATCTGGGACTGCCCTCCATCCACTCCGGCTACTGGGACCCGTTCTTCGCGGTCTGCCAGGAGACCGGGACGGTCGTGAACATGCACATCGGCTCGTCGTCCCAGATGCCCGCCGCGTCCCCGGACGCGCCCCCCGCCGTCCAGGCCTCGCTGTCCTTCAACAACGCGATGGCCTCCATGATGGACTTCCTGTTCAGCGGCGTCCTGGTGAAGTTCCCGCGCCTCAAACTCGCCTACTCCGAAGGCCAGATGGGCTGGATCCCGTACGCCCTGGAGCGTGCCGACGACGTCTGGTCGGAGCACCGCGCCTGGGGCGGGGTCAGGGACCTGATCCCGGAGCCCCCGTCGACGTACTACTACCGGCAGATCTTCTGCTGCTTCTTCCGCGACAAGCACGGCGTCGCGTCCCTGGACGTGGTGGGCCGCGACAACGCCACCTTCGAGACCGACTACCCGCACGTCGACTCGACCTTCCCGCACACCAAGGAGGTCGCCCTCGACCATGTGAAGGGCCTCGACGACGAGACGATCCACAAGCTGATGCGCGGCAACGCCATCCGCATGCTGGACCTGGATCTGTAGTGGATCTCGCCTGCACGCCCGAGGAGGAGGACTTCCGCGCACGCCTGCGGGCGTGGCTCGCCGGGGTCCTCCCGACGCTGCCGCCGAAACCGTCCCCGGACGACTGGCCCGCGCGACGGGCGTACGACCTCGGCTGGCAGCGGATGCTCTACGACGCCGGGTACGCCGGGCTGCACTGGCCCGTCGACGCGGGCGGCCGGGGCGCCACGCCGACGCAGCACCTCATCTACCTGGAGGAGACGGAGAAGGCGGGCGCTCCCTACGTGGGGGCCAACTTCGTCGGGCTGCTGCACGCCGGGCCGACCATCGCCTCCGAGGGGAGCGCCGAGCAGCGGGCGCGCTGGCTGCCGCCCGTGCTGCGCGGCGAGGAGGTCTGGTGCCAGGGCTTCAGTGAGCCGGACGCCGGCTCGGACCTCGCGGCGCTGCGCACGCGCGCCCGGCGGGACGGCGACGACTACGTGGTGAGCGGGTCCAAGATCTGGACCTCCCACGCCGAGGTGGCCGACTGGTGCGAGCTGCTGGTGCGGACGGACCCCGCCGCCCGCAAGCACCGGGGCATCACCTGGCTCGCGATGCCCATGGACGCGCCCGGGATCACCGTCCGGCCGCTGCGGACCCTCGCGGGCTCCACCGAGTTCGCCGAGGTCTTCCTCGACGAGGTGCGTGTCCCGGTCGCCAACCGCGTCGGAGCCGAGAACGACGGCTGGCGCGTGACCATGGTGACCCTGTCGTACGAGCGCGGCACCGCCTTCGTCGGCGAAGTGGTCGCCTGTCGGCGCGTGTTGGCCGAGGTCGCGCGCGAGGCCCGGAAGAACGGGCGCTGGGACGACGCCGTGCTGCGACGCCGTCTCGGCCGGCTGAACGCGGAGTTCCGCGCGCTGTGGCGGCTCACCCAGTGGAACGTCAGCGAGGCCCAGGGGACGGGGGGAGTGCCCGGCGTCGGCGGTTCGGTCTTCAAGCTCAGCTACTCGCAAGCCCGTCAGGAGCTGTTCGACGCCGCCGCCGAGGTCCTCGGCCCCGAGGCCCTGGACCTGGGACGGGAGTGGACCCTGGACCGGCTGTCCTCGCTCTCGTACACCATCGCGGCCGGCACCTCGCAGATCCAGCGGAACATCGTGGCCGAGCGGATCCTCGGCCTTCCCAAGGGGAGGTGAGTTCGGAACATGGACTTCAGGCTCACCGACGATCAACGGGCTCTGCGGCAGGGCGTACGGGAACTGCTGGAGGGCCGGTTCGGCCGGGCGGCCCTGCGCGCGGCCGTGGACCGGGGGGAGGGGGAGCGCGGGGGTGTCCTCGACCGGGAGCTGTGGCGTGAGCTCGGTGCGGCGGGGTTCTTCGCGCTGCGCCTGCCCGAGGCCGACGGCGGCGTCGGGCAGGGCCTTCCGGAGGCCGTGCTGGCCTTCGAGGAAGCGGGGCGGGTCCTGCTGCCGGGCCCGCTGATCGCCACGCATCTCGCCGCGGGCGCCGTGGCCGGGGCGGCCACCGGCGAGGTGGTCGTGACCTCCGTCGACGAGGGGCTCGTGGAATGGCTGGACGAGGCCGACATCGTCCGCGGGGACGCCGCCGGAGCCGAGCCGCTGGCCTCGGTGGACCCGCTGACCCCCCTGCACCGGCTCCCCGCCTCCGCAGCCCCGCGCCCCGCGAGCGGCGCACTCCGTTCCCCCCGGACGGCGGGCGACGCACCCCGTGCCCCCCGGACAGGCGGAGGTCCCGGCGGTCCGCCTGTCCAGGGCGACCCTGGGGGCTTCCCGGTGTCGGACGTGCCTGGGGGCTCCCCGGCCCGGGACGGGCTTGGCTTCCCGGTGCCGGGCGGGCCCGGTGGGTCCCCGGTGCCGGACGCGCTCGGTACCGGGGAGCCGTCGGCCGGGGACGCGCTCCTCATATCCCTTCTCACCGCCGCCGAGCAGCTAGGGAGTGCCGCCCGGACCTGCGAGGCGGCCGTGCAACACGCCCGGACGCGCGAGCAGTTCGGGCAGCCGATCGGGGCCTTCCAGGCGGTGCAGCATCTGTGCGCGGGCATGCTCGTGCGGGTCGAGATGGCTCGCGCGGCCGTCTACGCCGCCTCGGTCACCGCCGACCCGGTGGATGTCGCGGCGGCCCGGCTGCTCGCCGACGAGGCCGCCGTGCGCGGCGCCCGCGACTGTCTCCAGGTGCACGGCGGCATGGGCTTCACCTGGGAGTCCGACATCCATCTGCACCTGAAGAGGGCGTGGATACGGACACACCGTGCGGGTGGCACCACGAGGAGCGAGGAGGAGCTGGCGGACGATCTGCCGGCCGGGACGGCCTAGAGGGCCTCTGTCCTGGGGCGCCGCGGGACGCGGGCGAGCGGATGTCGCGGATCGTGGCGGAGCGGAATCACGGAGCGTTGAGACCTGGTTGTGTCCTAGGCGTGACTTGTCACGGCCTGGAGTCGGCGCCGAGCTCCGGTACCTTGTGTGGGATGCGAGTGGTTCTGAGGCTGAGCCATCCCGGTGTTGCCCCTGAGGCCGCACCGAACCCGGCGATGCACGCCGCTCGCGAGGCAGGACGGACCCCCGTACCTGCCTGTTCGACTCCCCGTGGCGAGCGTCGCACAGTATGCCGCACGCGTACTCCTTCGCGCTGGAATATGCCCGAAGCGCTTGTTGGGGTGACTGTACGTCAACCATGCTGTCTCGCAAGGGAATCACGTTCCGTGATCCTTGTTCTGGCCATGCAGAAAATGGCTACGATCGTGGCCCTTGTGAGGCGCGAGGCGATGTGTCCGCCGGTTCGGATGGTGTGAGCGGTGCAGGTGCTTCAAGTGCAGCTGGAGATCAGGCCCGACCCCGCAGAGGTGGGGCGAGCCCGGCGGTGGGCCCGTTCCAGGCTCACGGGGTCCGGGATAGAGGCCGATGAACCGCTCGCCGAGACGCTGATCCTGCTCGTCTCGGAGCTTGTCACGAACGCCGTGGTGCACACCGGGTGTCCGGCCGTCCTGCGCCTCTGTCTGCCGGGCGGTGCCGGGGCGGCCACCGTGCGCCTCGAGGTGGCCGACACCAGCGCCCGGCCGCCGATTCCCCGGCATGCCGAGGGCGACGAGACCAACGGCCGCGGCCTGGAGCTCGTCGACGGCCTCGCGGACCGCTGGGGCTGGAGCCCCGAGGGCGCCGGCAAACGTATCTGGTGCGAGGTGGACCGCTGCGCCACGGGCGCCTCGGCGAGAACCGTGTACCCGGGCTACGAGGGCTTCGCGTACGAGGCGGTCTAGTTCCGTGCCTCGCACGCGTGCCGTGTAGGGCGGTCCGGATTCTCTCGTGCGTGGGTGTGTCAGACCGCGGGACGACGGGCGCGTTTTCGTGCATGTATGCACGAAACGTCTGTACACGGCCGCCGTGGTGGCCGAATGCGCCGGGCCGTGCTTCCGTACGCGCTGTCTCAAAAGGGATGTAGCGCAATAAATCGCTGAGCGGGTGTTGACGTGGCGTGTCCGTTTGATCACGCTTGTGTTCAGCGATTCGCCGCGAGGGGACGGCGAGGGTTCCGGTGACGGGAGCCCTCGGCGAGTGTGGGTCGCGATTCGGCGTCGACACCTCCAGGGCCAAGGGGGGCGGGGTGGGCGCGCCGGAGACGGATGGCGGCGCGCGCTGCCGTGCCCGGGGCGAGGTGGGGGACCTCCCGGTCGGGCGCAGTCGAGAGTGGGGGAAGCGCGCCGCCAGCCGGCCCTCTGCCGACTAGAGCACTGCCACGGGTGCCACGGGTGTGCCCGTGCCGCCGACGAAGGGTTCCGGCATCGCCGACAGCAGGAACGCGTAGCGGTTTTCTTGTCCACAGGCTGTGGACAACTCTTCGAGATTCCAGTTCTGGCCTTGCAGCATCCCCATCTCGACCAGGTCGAGCGCGTGGACGGGCAGCCACAGGTCGTCGATCTCGGGCGGGAAGATCTCGAAGGTCAGGGTGTCGTTGGCGACCGCCGCGACATCGCGCGCGTGGAACCACTCCGGGGTGCGTACCGACAGACCCGGCGACGGATATCCGTACCCGTGCTTGTCGCCCGCCAGATACACCTGGATCTGCCCCGTCCGTACGAGCACGATGTCGCCCGCCCGTACCCGCGTGCCCGCCAACTCCTCAGCGGCTTCGAGGTCTTCGGGGGTGACCGGGTGTCCACCGGCCAGCCGGTGTTCGCCGCGCGCCCGCGCCACGTCGAGCAGGACACCGCGCGAGACGATGTGCCGCGGCTTGTCGATCCCGCTGAACTCGGCGCCGCCGTGCGGCGTGACGGTGCCGGCCGGGCGGCCGTTGTAGAGCTTGCCGGAGTGCGAGACATGGGTCAGTGCGTCCCAGTGGGTGGCCGCCTGGAGCCCCATGGTGACGGCGTCGTCGCTGCACGCCACCGTGCCGGGGCCGAAGATCTCCTGGTTGATCTGCACCATCGTGTGCAGCGGATTGACCCGCCCAGGGATCATCCCGGTCTGCACGCCGTCCTGTCGGAGGGGGAGGGCGAGCGGCACGCGGCGCCCGGTCCGCACGGTCGCGGCGGCCTCTCGTACCACCTCGTCGGTGATGAGGTTCAGCGTTCCGATCTCGTCGTCGGCCCCCCAGCGCCCCCAGTTGTTCACGCGCTTGGCGATCTCGTGGAACTCGGCCGGCAGTGACATGAGTCCTCCCCGGGGGCTTGTCTCCAGGTATCCGACGGGTCGTAGAATCCGAGTTGAATCTAACGGACCGTCAGAAACTGCGGGAAGGGGCCGGGCGTGGGGAACTTCTTGGCGGGCAAGGTCATCGCCGTCACGGGCGCGGGGCGGGGGATAGGCCGGGCGGTCGCCCTCGCCGCGGCGGCCGAGGGCGCGCGCGTCGTCGTCAACGACTACGGCGTGTCCGTCGAGGGTGCCGAGCCCACGAGTTCGGTCGCCGACACCGTCGTCAAGGAGATCGAGGCGGCGGGCGGCGAGGCGGTCGCGGTGGCCGACGACATCTCGACGATGGCGGGCGGGCAGCACGTCGTCGACACCGCGCTCGCGTCGTACGGGCGGATCGACGGAGTGGTGTGCGTGGCCGGCATCCTGCGCGAACGGATGCTCTTCAACATGTCCGAGCAGGAGTGGGACCCGGTGGTCGCCACCCACCTCAAGGGCACGTTCACCCTCTTCCGGGCCGCCTCGGCGGTGATGCGCAAACAGGGCTCGGGCACGCTGATCGGTTTCACCAGCGGCAATCACCAGGGCTCGGTCGCGCAGGCCAACTACAGCGCGGCGAAGGGCGGGATCATCTCGCTGGTGCGCAGCGCGGCTCTCGGGCTCCACAAGTACGGGGTCACCGCGAACGCGGTCGCGCCCGTCGCCCGTACCCGCATGTCGGCGAACGTGCCCATGGAGCTGAAGGAGATCGGCGAGCCGGAGGACGTGGCCGCGCTCGTGGTCTACCTGCTGTCGGACCGGGCCCGCGCGGAACGCATCACCGGGCAGGTCTACACGATCGCCGGGCCCAAGATCGCCGTATGGGCCCAGCCCCGCGAACTGCGCGCCGGATACGCCGAGGGCGCCTGGACCCCGGAGAAGATCGCCGACTTCCTGCCCGGGACGGTCGGCGTGGATCCGATGCCGCTGCTGGAACAACTGGAGGCGATGGCCCGGGCCGCGGCGGAGAAGACACGCCCCAACGCGTGAGTCCGGCTTCGGCCCCCTGGGAGGAGAGCGCGTGGATTTCGCATTCGGTCCGCAGGACGAGGCCTTCCGGCGCGAGGTGCGGAGCTGGCTGGAGGAGCACCTGGCCGTCGCTCCCACGCGCCGCGCCTGGGAGCGGGAACTCGGCGGGGGCGGCTGGATCGGGCTCGGCTGGGCGGAGGGCGGGTACGGGAACCGGCGCGCCGACCTGACCCAACAGGTCGTGTGGGCCGAGGAGTACGCCCGCTCGAAGGCGCCGGCACGGTCCGGGCACATCGGCGAGAACCTGTTGGCGCCGACGCTCCTCGCCCATGGGACGCCGGAGCAGAAGCGGCGCTTCCTGCCGCCGATCGCCCAAGGTCGTGAGCTGTGGTGCCAGGGGTACAGCGAACCCGGCGCGGGCTCGGACCTGGCGGCCATCCGGACGACTGCCGAACGGGCGGTGGACGCGGGCGCGGTCGGGGTGACTGGCGTGCGGGACCAGGGGGCGGTGTCGGGGGTCTTTCGTGTCACGGGGCAGAAGATCTGGACCTCGCTCGCCCACGAGGCCGACTGGTGCTTCGTGCTCGCCCGTACGGAGCCGGGGTCCACCCGCCACCACGGCCTGTCCTTCCTCCTCGTTCCCATGGACCAGCCCGGCCGCGTCGAGGTCCGTCCGATCCGCCAGATGACCGGCACCAGTGAGTTCAACGAGGTGTTCTTCGACGGGGCGGTGGCGCGGGCCGAGCACGTGGTCGGCGGGGAGGGGAACGGCTGGCGGGTCGCCATGAGCCTGCTCGGATTCGAGCGCGGCGTCTCCACCCTCGCCCAGCAGATCGGGTTCGCCGAGGAGTTGGGGCGCGTACTGCGGGCGGCTGTCGCCACGGGCGCGGCCGGCGATCCCGTCGTACGCGACCGGCTCGTGCGACTGTGGGCCGAGTTGCGCACGATGCGATGGAACGCCCTGCGCACGCTGGGGAGTTCGGGGAGCCCCGGGGACGCGGGGGCGCCGAGCGTGGCGAAGCTGTTGTGGGGCGGCTGGCATCGGCGGCTCGGTGAGCTCGCGGTGCAGGTGCGGGGGGCCGACGCGGCGGTGGGCCCGGCGGACTGGTCGGCGGAGCGGCCGTACGAACTGGACGCCACCCAGCACCTGTTCCTCTTCAGCCGGGCCGACACGATCTACGGCGGCTCGGACGAGATCCAGCGCACGATCATCGCCGAGCGCGCGCTCGGTCTGCCCAAGGAACCCCGGGGATAGCCACGGCCCACCCCGGTACGGCCAGGAAAAGCCCGATACGGCCCAGGAACAGCCCGGTACGGCCCAGGAACAGCCCGGGGTGCCCCGGGAAGAGGGGAGCTGGCGCGATGCGAGGCGTGATCTTCGACGGAAAGCGGACCCAGGTCGTGGACGATCTGGAGATACGGGACCCGGGACCAGGAGAGGTCCGGGTGGCGATCTCCGCCGCCGGCCTCTGTCACAGCGACCTGTCCGTGGTGGACGGGACCATCCCCTTCCCCGTCCCCGTGGTACTCGGCCATGAGGGCGCGGGCGTGGTGGAGGCCGTGGGTACCGGCGTCACCCATGTCGGGCCCGGCGACCATGTGGCGCTGTCCACGCTCGCCAACTGCGGGGCCTGCGCCGAGTGCGACCGGGGGCGGCCCACGATGTGCCGCAAGGCGATCGGCATGCCGCAGCGGCCGTTCGCGCGAGCCGGGCAGCCGCTCTACCAGTTCGCCGCCAACTCGGCCTTCGCGGAACGCACGGTCGTGAAGGCCGTGCAGGCGGTCCGGATTCCGAAGGACATCCCGCTGACGTCCGCCGCGCTGATCGGCTGCGGCGTCCTCACCGGCGTCGGAGCGGTCCTGAACCGGGCCCGGGTCGACCGGGGCGACACCGTCCTCGTCATCGGCACGGGCGGCATCGGCCTGAACGTCATCCAGGGCGCACGGCTCGCGGGCGCCCTGAGGATCGTCGCGGTCGATTCCAACCCGGCCAAGGAAGCCGTCGCCCGCCAGTTCGGCGCGACGCACTTCCTGACCTCGACGGACGGGGTGAAGGACATCCTCCCCACCGGCGCCCAGCACGCCTTCGAATGCGTCGGGCGCGTCGAACTCATCCGCCAGGCGGTCGACCTGCTCGACCGCCACGGGCAGGCGATCCTCCTCGGCGTCCCCCCGGCGACGGCCGAGGCGTCCTTCCTCGTCTCCTCGATGTACCTCGACAAGTCCATCCTCGGCTGCCGTTACGGCTCCTCCCGTCCCCAGCGGGACATCGCCCTGTACGCCGAGCTGTATCGCGAAGGCCGGTTGCTCCTCGACGAGTTGGTGACGGCGACGTACCCGGTCGAGGACTTCGAGAGGGCGGCCGAGGACGCGCACGCGGGGAAGGTGGCGAGGGCGGTGCTGACGTTCCAGCGTGACTGATGCGACGTCATGGGTTCACGGAGGCGAAGGAGTTACCGCCCTCGGCTCCGCCGGTCACGTCGACTCCCGCGCTCGACCTGAAGGTGCGCCGGTAGGTGGTGGGCGTGACGCCGAGGGTGGCCTGCAGGTGCTGGCGCATCGACTGGGCCGTGCCGAAGCCGGCGTCGCGGGCGACCTGGTCGATGGACAGGTCGCTGGACTCCAGGAGATGGCGGGCGTGTTCGACCCGCTGCCGGGTGAGCCACTGGCCCGGGCTGACGCCGACCTCCTCCCGGAAGCGACGGGTGAAGGTGCGCACCGACATGGATTCCTGCTCGGCCATGTCCCGCAGCTGGATGGGCTCGTGGAGACGGCCGAGCGCCCAGGCGCGGGCGGCGGTCGTGCCGGCCGACTGCGCCTCCGGCACCGGGCGCTGGATGTACTGCGCCTGGCCGCCGTCGCGATGCGGCGGTACGACGGTGCGGCGGGCCACCTCGTTGGCGACGACGGCGCCGTGGTCGCGGCGTACGAGATGGAGGCACAGGTCGATCCCGGCCGCGACACCGGCGGAGGTGAGGACGTCGCCGTCGTCGATGAAGAGCACGTCCGCGTCGACGCGGATCTGCGGGAAGAGTTCCTGGAAGTGCTCGGCGTGCATCCAGTGCGTGGTGGCCGGGCGGCCGTCGAGATACCCGGCGGCGGCGAGGACGTAGCTGCCGGTGCAGATGGAGACGAGGCGGGTGCCGGGGCGGACGTGCGTGAGGGCGGCGGCCAGCTCCGGGGTCAGGATGCCCTCCTGCTGGACGGGTCCGAGTTCGTAAGAGGCCGGGACGACGACGGTGTCGGCGCCGGCCAGTGCCTCGGGGCCGTTGGCGACGAGGACGGAGAAGTCGGCGTCCGTCTCGACGGGGCCGGGCGGCCGGACCGAGCAGGTGACGACCTCGTACAGCGGCCGTCCGTCGGTGTCCCGCGCCTTGCCGAAGATGCGCTGCGGAATGCCCAGCTCGAACGGGAGCAGCCCGTCGAGGGCGAGCACGACGACACGGTGGCGGCGGAACGAACCCGAAATGGCCATGGCCCGATCCTAGCGAATGCTGTCCTTCAGGCCAGTGGTTCGCCGGGTCGCCCTCCCCGAAGATCTGTGACGTGACCCAGACAAGCGAAGCCGCCCCGGCCCCGGAGGACTCCCGGCCCACCCGTCCCGCCGCCGCTCACCGCCTCCACCGTGCCTGGTTCGTCGCCGCCGTCGCCTTCGTGACGATCATCGGCGCCGCGGCCTTCCGATCGCTGCCCGGTCTGCTGATCGACCCGCTCCACCAGGAGTTCCACTGGTCGCGCGGCACGATCAGCGCGGCGGTCTCCATCAACCTCGCGCTCTACGGACTCACGGCGCCGTTCGCCGCGGCGCTCATGGACCGGTTCGGCATCCGGCGCGTGGTGGCGGTCGCCCTGACCGTGATCGCGGTCGGCTCGGGCCTGACCGTGTGGATGACGGCGGCCTGGCAACTGCTGCTCTGCTGGGGCCTGCTGGTGGGCCTCGGCTCCGGTTCGATGGCGCTCGCCTTCGCGGCGACGGTCACCAACCGCTGGTTCACCGAGCGCAAGGGCCTGGTGACGGGCATCCTGACGGCGGCCTCGGCGTCCGGCCAGCTGATCTTCCTGCCGCTGCTGTCCTGGATCGTCACGCGGCACAGCTGGCGTCCGGCCGCGGTCACCGTGGCGCTCGCCGCCCTCGCGGTCGTCCCCTTCGTCTGGCTGCTGCTGCGCGACCACCCGGCCGACGTGGGCCAGAAGCCGTACGGGGCGGCGGAGTTCGTGCCGAAGCCCGAGCCGGTGCGGGGTGCCGCCCGGCGCGCGGTGACCGTGCTGCTCTCCGCCGTCCGCACGGGCCCCTTCTGGCTGCTGGCCGGGTCGTTCGCGATCTGCGGCGCCTCGACGAACGGCCTGATCCAGACGCACTTCGTGCCCGCGGCCCACGACCACCACATGCCCGTCACGGCGGCGGCCTCGCTCCTCGCGGTCATCGGTGTCTTCGACGTGGTCGGCACGATCGCCTCGGGCTGGTTCACCGACCGCTTCGAGCCGCGCCGCCTGCTGGCGATGTACTACGCCCTGCGCGGCATCTCGCTGCTCTTCCTCCCGATGCTTCTCCACCCGACCGTGCACCCGCCGATGATCCTGTTCATCGTGTTCTACGGCCTCGACTGGGTCGCCACCGTGCCGCCGACCCTGGCCCTGTGCCGGGAGCAGTACGGGGAGGACAGCGCCATCGTCTTCGGCTGGGTCCTCGCCTCCCACCAGGTCGGCGCCGCCCTCGTCGCCTACCTCGGCGGCGTCGCCCGCGACCACTTCGGCAGGTACGACGTGGTCTGGTACGCCTCGGGCGCCCTGTGCGCGGCGGCCACGCTGATGGTGCTGGTGATCCGGCGTCGCCGGCCGACGGCCCCCCTGGCCGTCACGGTGTCGACCGCGACCGCCTGACGGCCCGGGTCAGGTGAGGAACCGGCCCTTGTGGAAGAGCAGCGGCGGCACGTCCGCGTCGCCGTCGCCGCTCGTGCCGAGCGCGTCCACCCGGCCCACCACGATCAGGTGGTCCCCGCCCGTGTGCACCGCGTGGATCGTGCAGTCGATCCAGGCCGCGGCGCCCGCGAGACGGGGGGAGCCGGAGACCGGAGCGGCGTCGTGGACGACCCCGGCGAACTTGTCCGCGCCGCTCACCGCGAAGCCGCGGCACAGGTCGCCCTGGTGGGCGCCGAGCACGTTGACGCAGAAGGAGCCCGCCCGGGCGATGCGCGGCCAGGTCGTCGACGTACGGCCGACCAGGAAGCAGATCAGTGGGGGGTCCAGCGAGAGGGAGGCGAAGGACTGGCAGGCGAAGCCGGCCGGGCCCGCTCCGTCCTCGTCGCCGGCGGCCGGTGCCGTCACCACGGTGACGCCCGTCGCGAAGTGGCCCAGCACCCGCCGGAATTCGGCCGGGTCGACCGGCGCCCGCTCGTCGTCGCCGACCGCGCGCAGATCCGGGCGCGGCAACGCCTCGACGGGCCCCGCGACGGTGGGGGCCCCGGCCGACCTGAGGTAGCGGACGGCGGCGGCGGCCATCCCTGCGTGTCCCATCACACCGACCATTGAAGCTGACGGTGTGTCAGATGGGAAGGGGTTCGCGAGGCCGGGACGGCGGCGGCGCGACAGGCCGGGGTGCCTGGCACCCCGACAGGTCGGGGTGCACGGCACCGGATCGCCGCCGACTCGGAAGGTATCGGCGTGGTCGGCTCCGGGCAGGGCCGCGCCGTCGCCACCGGCAGCCTGTACGGTGCCGCGCTCGCCGTGTACGGCGCCACGCTCGCCGCCGCCCCGGACCCGGCCCCGCTGGTCGGCCCCACCTGCACGGGCCCCCGGCCAGGCCCGCCGGAGAGGGTGGTGGGACCCCTCGATGCTGGTGGCGGGACCCCTCGGAGAGGCTCGTGTTTCGCCCGCGTATCTTTCGGCCCATGGGGTGGGGAGATTCCGGGCGGCCAGCGCGCACCCGGTCGGCCTGGGCCGGCTTCGAGGTCAGTCTCGCCGCGGCGATCTGCGCGGCACAGGTCGCGGTCGCGGTCGCCGTCCGGTGGGTCGGGACGTTCGACGACGACGACCACGGCGTGGGACTGGGCGGTGGACCCGCCGGCGTCGGCTTCCTGTGCATGCTGGTCTTCGGGCCGCCGCTGCTCGCCGTCCTCGGACTGCTGCACACGGTGATGTATACGATGCCGGCGGCCACGCTCGCCCGGCTGGTGACCCGGCGCGCACCCGGTCCCCAGGCCGCCTGGCACCTGGGCTTCGTGCTGGCGCTCGGCACCCTCTGGGCCACGCTCGCGGTCGTACTCGGCGGCCTCGCGCCCACTGGGGCCACGGCCCTGCTGATCGCCGTGTCCGGTGTCCCGCCGACCCTGGGTGTCGCCCTCATGCGGCGGCGCGAAAGCGTCACCGGGCACCGGCCGAGCGGCCACCGCGTCTGGTTCCGCTCGGCGCTCGCGGCCCTCGGGGCATGCGGACTGGTCGTCGCGGCGGGCACGGTGGGCCTGGTCACCGGACTCATCCAGGAGTACGAGCCCCCGAGGCTCGGCGCCGACAAGCTCACCGGCGTCTGGCGCGGCGATCACGGGGCCGTGCTGCGGCTGCGCGCCGACGGCAGGGCCGAACTGACGTCGATGCCCGCCCAGCCCGAGTTCGGGGATGTGAGCACCAAGGAGTTCACGCGCTGCGACGGCACCGGCAAGTGGTTCCTCGACACCAGCGGCCGCTACGACCCGTACGCCGGCGGGGGCGCCGAGGAACGGGACGGCGTCGTCGTCCGCGTCGGGCACTGCGGCCACGACACGTACTGGACCATGGGCGGCACCGTGGCCGACCCGGAACTGTTCGTGCTGTTCGGCGACCCCGACGCGGGGGATCTGCGCATCCTGAAGCAGGACTGAACGGGACTGAACGGGTCTGGACGGGACGGGACGGGTCTGGACTGAGCGGGACTGGGCTGAACGGGACTGAACAAGGGGGCTGGCGGGACCGGCGGGGCTGGCGGGGCTGAACAGCGGGACCGGCGGGGTTGGCGGGGCTGGCCGGACCGAACGGGCAGCCCTGATCTCGCTCGGGCCGGCCGGGCTCCGCCCGCTGGAGTCGGGCCCGGTCAGCGGCCCTCGTAGCGGGGGGTCCGCCGTTCCACGAAGCTCGCCACGCCCTCGTTGGCGTCCACGGTCGTCATGTTGATCTCCTGCGCCGCCGCCTCCGCCGCGAACGCGCTGCCGCGGTCGGCGTCCAGGGAGGCGTTGACCAGCTGTTTGGTGAGGGCGAGAGCACGGGTCGGCCCGGCCGCGAGCCGCTCGGACCACTCGCGCGCCGTCTTCTCCAACGCCTCGGGCGGTACGACCCTGTTGACGAGCCCGATCCGCTCCGCGTCCGCGGCGCTCAGCGCGTCGCCGAAGAACATCAGCTCCTTGGCCCGCTGCGGACCGACGAGGCGGGGCAGCAGATAGGCCCCGCCGCCGTCCGGTACGAGTCCCCGGCGCACGAACACCTCGATGAACCTGGCCGGTTCGGCCGCGAGGACGAGGTCGCACGCGAAGGCGAGATGCGCGCCGATCCCCGCCGCCGTGCCGTTGACGGCCGCGATCACCGGCTTCTCGCAGTCGAGGACGGCGGCGATCAGGCGCTGCGCGCCCAGCCGGACGGTCCGGGCGACATCGCCGGGCACCCGCTCCCCGGCGGGCGGACCGCCCCGAAGATCCGCGCCCGCGCAGAACCCGCGGCCGGTCGCCGTGATCACCACGGCCCGCACACCGGGGTCGGCGGACGCCGCCGCGAGGAGCGCGATCACGCGTCCCCGCTGGTCCCAGGTGAGGGCGTTCATCGCCTCGGGCCGGTCGAGGGTGATCCACGAGACGGCGTTGTCAGTGGCGTGACGTATCAATGAGTCGAGGGGCTTTTCGGTTGATTCGTGAGATGCGCGGCTCTTGGACCCTGGGGATTCGGGAGCTTCGCGGGGCGCACGGGGGGAGTCGGTCATGAGGGTGCTCCGTTTCGTACGGCGGTCGGGGGCGGGCCTGTCGCGCGGCGGGCGTGACCCGGCGGGCGCGCGTCGGCCGGCCGGTGCGCGGGCCCGTGC
>NZ_JBHWVI010000006.1:94454-100121 GCF_042737005.1 Streptomyces sp. NPDC060027 | reverse complement strand
AGTACATCCAGTACGAGGACTTCCGGCCGGCACACCGAGAGCACGCACCGGGCGCCGCTCCTTGACGGGCAAACGTTGCCTGCCGCGGCACTAGACACCGGTGTCTGCTCCCTGCCTGAACGGGAGCGCGTCACCGAGGAGCTGGCCGCCGTCGATCACCATCGTCTCGCCGGTGATCCAACTCGCGGCGTCCGAGACGAGAAAGGCGACCGCCGAGGCGATGTCGGCCGGCTCCCCTATGCGCCCGAGTGCCGTCGCGGCGGACAGGGCCTGCTCATGGTCCTTCCACAGAGCCTCGGCCAGCTTCGTGCGCACCACACCCGGCGCCACCGCGTTGACGCGAACCTTGGGCGAGAGTTCCAGGGCCAGTTGCTTCGTGAGGTGGATCAGTGCGGCCTTCGACGCGTTGTACAACCCGATGTTCGCCTCGAGGGTCATGCCGCCGACCGAGGCGGTGTTGACGACGGCGCCGCCGTGCTCGCCCATCCAGGCCCGCACGGCCAGCCCCGTCCACAGGACAGGAGCCCACACGTTCACGTCGAAGGTCTTGGCGAACCGGACGTGGTCCTGGTCGATGACGGGTCCGAAGGCCGGGTTGGTCCCCGCGTTGTTGACGAGGATGTCGAGGCTTCCGAAGCGCTCGAGCGTCAGATCTACGCAGCGCCGGGCCGCTTCTTCGTCGACCGCGTGCACACCGACGCCGATCGCCGTGCCCCCGACCTGGGCCGCGGCGGCGTCCGCCGCCTCCTGGGACCGGGAGGTGAGGACGACGTTTCCGCCGGCGGCGGCGATGGCCTGGGCGATCGCCAACCCGATACCGCGGGAGGCGCCCGTGACGACGGCGGTGCGACCGCTGAGGTCCAGCCCTGCCATTTCAGTTCACCCCTGCCTTGTGGCCGCCGGGGGTGTCCGTGCCGCTCGCCGCCGTGGTGGCCCCGTCGCGGTACCGCCGCAGTTCCTGCCTGGCGATCGCCCGCTTGTGGACCTCGTCGGGACCGTCCGCCAGCCGCAGTGTCCGCAGCTGCGCGTACATCATCGCCAATGGGAAGTCATCGGTGACTCCGGCTGCTCCATGCACCTGGATCGCGCGGTCGATGATCTTCAAAGCGATGTTCGGGGCGGCCACCTTGATGGCCGCGATCTCGGTGCGCGCTTCCTTGTTCCCGACCGTGTCCATCAGATACGCGGCCTTGAGCGTGAGCAGCCGGATCATCTCGATGTCGATGCGCGCTTCCGCGATCCAGTCCTGGATGTTGGACCGTTCGGCGACCGGACTACCGAATGTCACCCGCGACTGCGCGCGCCGGCACATCAGCTCCAGCGCCCGCTCGGCCGCGCCGATGGCCCGCATGCAGTGGTGGATACGACCGGGCCCGAGCCGGGCCTGACTGATCGCGAAACCCTCGCCCTCGCCCTTGAGGAGGTCCTTGGCCGGCACCCGTACATCGGCGAAGTCGATTTCGGCGTGCCCCTCACGGTCCTGGTAGCCGAACACCGGCAGGCCCCGCATCACCGTGATCCCGGGGGCGTCGATGGGGACGACCATCATCGACTGCTGCCTGTGCGGAGCAGCGCCGGGGTCCGTCTTCCCCATGACGATGAGCACCTTGCAGTTGCGGTGCAGGGCATTGGAGGCGAACCACTTGCGGCCGTTGAGCACGTACTCGTCGCCGTCGCGCTCCATCCGCAACTCGATGTTGGTGGCGTCGGAGCTGGCGACACGCGGCTCGGTCATCGCGAAGGCCGAGGCCATCGTGCCGTCGAGCAGGGGCTTGAGGTACTTCGCCTTGTGCTCGTCGCTGCCGAACAGCGTGAGCACCTCCATGTTCCCGGTGTCGGGAGCGTTGCAGTTGCACGCTTCGGGGGCGATGTGACTGCGCCCCATGATCTCCGCCAGCGGCGCGTACTCGAGGTTCGTCAGCCCGGGGCCCCACTCCGGGTGCGGGTGAAACAGGTTCCAGAGTCCGCGCCTTCGCGCCTCCGCCTTGAGTTCCTCGATGATCGGCGGCTGGAAATGCGGGTCACCCGACGCGCGCATCTGCACGTGGTACACCGCCTCAGCGGGGTAGACGTGTGCATCCATGAACTCGAGCAGATCCGCCTGGTACTCCTTGGCGCGATCCCGTATCTCGAACAGGGACATCTGAGCTCCTGACGGGTTGGCGTGCGAAGCCGGGGCACGGCCGAGAGCCGGCGTGACCATGCTCTTGTCGAACTTTATAATTGAATCTGGCGTCAAGTTCAACAGAGGGGGACACGGCGACGCGCGAAGAAGACCGCCCACCTCCCACGGAGGGGACGACAAAGGGAGCCGAGAAATGAGAAGCACCCGGCAGTACCGGGTGCGGTGGGCCAGGCTGTCCAGGCTGCCGGGGTCAGCGGTGGCCGGGGAACCGAAGGGCGTTCGCCCAGAGACGGGTGACCGTGGACACGAGCTCCTCGAAGTCCACCGGTGCACCTTCTTCTTGCCGTTCGCCGACCACGAAGGCGTTGTAGGCCAGGACGCTGACCATGCCCGACAGGGCACGGGAGGCCATCATCGGATCGACCCCACCGTCTGCGACATCCCGCGCCTGCAGGTCGGCGATGCCGCGGGCATTGCGGCGGATGAACGCGTCAGCGCGCCGGCTCCGGAACTCGCGGAACTCCGGCTCCACTTGTGCGACCTGCTCAAGAAGAGCCATCAGCTTCGCATTCCGCTTGTATGCCTCGAGATACGCGCGGTTGCTCGCCTCGAGTACCGCATAGGGATCGTCGGTACCCTGCACCCGGCCCATGCCGGGGTGCATCATGTCCTCCTGCGCCTCCAGGAGGACGGCGGCGAGCACCTCCTCCTTGTTGGCGAAGTAGGTGTAAAAGGATCCCGCCGCACATTGAGCTTCTTTGGTGATGTCGGTCAGGCGAGTGTCGAGGTAGCCGTCCCGTTCGAACACCTTCCGCGCGGCCTTCACCAATGCGGCCCGTGTCCGCGCTCCACGCTTCGTCGTAGGCGGCTCGCGAAGGTTCGAGAGCGGCGCCATGGGAGGTGCGTACTCGCCGTCGATCTCCTCGGGCGCGGTGGTATCCATTCCGGGAACGGTACTTGAATCCGACGCCATAGTCACAAAGGTGAGGCTGATCCCTGGCGCCGCGCAGCGCAACGGTGTCGACGGTGACGGCGCGTGGCGGCGCGTGGCGGCACACAGGATCGAAATCGCTGACCGTGGGCGGCGCCTGCCGAGGATGCGGGCAGATGGCCGTGCGGGTCTCACCCCCGCCGAATCGGCGATCAGGCGGTGATCCCGAAGCGTTCGGCGAGTTGGCGGCGAGTGTCGGCGGCGCTGGTGTGCAGTACGCCCCCGATTCCGATCCGTGCCGCTCCGTCGAGATTCTGCTGCAGATCGTCGATCATGACCGCCTCTTCGGGGTCGATGCCCAGGCGTTCACATGCGATCGCGTAGATCCGCCGGGAGGGCTTGCGGATCCCGACCTCCGCGGAGATCACGACCGCATCGGCAACGGCGGAGAGGTCGACGCCGTCGTAGGTTCCGGTACCGAACGAATTGGACACGAGCGCAACGGGACGGCCGGCGGCTCGAAGATCACCGAGCAGCGCGAGCATGTCCTGGTCGATCGACATGCCCGCCTGCATCCGGGCCGTGAGCCCCTCGGCCGGTACGTCTGCGCCGTGGACGCGGAGGCGTTCGGCGAATCCCCGCTCGAAGCCCCCTGCGTCGAGACGGCCGCACTCGTGATCGGCCAGGAGGGTGCGTGATCGCTGGTCCCGGGCGAGGAGGTCGAGCGGCAGGCGCGGGTCGCCGCCCAGCGAGGCGCCGAAGGCGGTGAAAGCCCGCAGCACACTGGAGGTGATGACCCCACCGAAGTCCACCAGGACCGCGGTTCGGGGTTTTGCCGCCGACTTCGACACGGTATCCACGTCACTCCTCACGATCGGCCTGCTGCCGCGCAATCCGACGGCAGCCACGTTCTCCAGCAGGGATGGGGACCTCAGACGACCTCGAACAGTCCGGCTGCACCCATTCCGCCGCCGACACACATCGAGATCACCACATACCGAACACCCCGGCGCTTCCCCTCGACGAGGGCATGCCCCACCAGCCGGGCACCGGTCATTCCGTACGGATGACCGACCGAGATGGCACCGCCATCGACGTTGAACCGCTCCGGATCGATGTGCAGTTCGTCCCGGCAGTACAACGCCTGGGAGGCGAACGCCTCGTTGAGTTCCCACAGGCCGATATCGTCGATGGTGAGGTCGTGCTGCTTCAGCAGTTTCGGAATGGCGAACACCGGACCGATGCCCATCTCTTCCGGCCCGCATCCGGCAACGGTCATACCCCGGTAGACACCCAGCGGCTCCAGTCCGCGGCGCTCGGCCTCCCTCGACTCCATCAGCACCGATGCCGAAGCCCCGTCCGACAACTGCGAGGAATTGCCCGCCGTCACGCTGGACCGGGCGCTCACCCGACCGTCGGGCAGCACCGGCGCCAACCCGGCCAGGCCGTCGAGCGTCGTCGACGCACGGTTGCCCTCGTCCCGGGCCAGGGTGACCTCCTCGTCCCGCACCTCCCCGGACTGCTTGTCGAGAACCTTCTTGGTGCTGGTGAGCGCGACGATCTCCCGGTCGAACCGGCCGGCCTCCTGCGCCGCCGCGGTGCGCTGCTGTGACACCAGCGCGAACTCGTCCTGACGTTCCCGGCTCACGCCGTAGCGTTCGGCGACGATCTCCGCCGTCTGCAACATCGGCAGGTAGATCCCCGGCTTGTGCTCGACCAGCCAGGGATCCGCCATGCGGTGGGTGTTCATGTGGTCGTTCTGCACCAGGGAGATCGACTCGACGCCGCCGCCGACTGCGACCTGCATGCCGTCCGTGACAATCTGCTTGGCGGCCGTCGCAATGGCCATCAGGCCCGACGAACACTGCCGGTCGATCGTCATCCCCGACACGACGTCCGGAAGTCCGGCACGCAGAGCAGCCTGACGCGCGACATTGAAACCCGAGGACCCCTGCTGCACGGCGCAACCGAAGACCACATCCTCGACCTCGCCTCCCTCGAGCCCGGCGCGATGCACCGCGTGCGAAAGGGCATGGGCGGCAAGCTCTTGCGCCTGGGTGTCGTTGAACGCGCCGCGGTAGGCCTTTCCGATCGGCGTCCGTGCCGTCGAAACGATCACTGCTTCCCTCATGTCGCCTCACTGTTTCCTGTTGGTCCGGTTCATCCGGTTCGTCCGTGAGCTTCGGGGCCGGGATTCCGAGCGCCGGGCGCCGGGCTCGAATGCGCGCCGGGGGCGCCGAACGCCAACTGTCGTGCGGAGATGGCTCATCGACCGTCTCCTCGAGCGGCCTTTGGCGTGAGCCGTGGCCGCAGCAGCGACAGGGAGTCGGCCTTCCGATCGTTATAGTTGAATTCGGCGTCATGTTCAACAGCGGCCAGGCCTTGACAGCCACCCTCCCCATCTGAGGCTACCGACCAGTCGGTATGAAGAGGTCGATCCGACCCGCCTGAGCCTCTCCCTGAGTACGGGCGTGTTCGACGCGATCGTGCAGCAGCACCGCCCGGAGGCCGCTCGGTGCTGCTGGACGGCGGGACACCCCCCCCCACCCGGGGGGGGTCGGGTGGCCCCCCCACCCCCCGGCGCGGAATCAAAAAAACCACCCCACCCGAA